>NZ_JACGAR010000007.1:0-75936 GCF_020137585.1 Campylobacter sp. RM12654 | reverse complement strand
AAAATAAAAGAATTTAAAAATCTTAATTTTTATCAAAAGAGTAAAAAATGAAAATTAATTTTAATGATTTAAATCTAAGAAATTGGAATGACGCTTATAAAGATTATCAAAAAGCAAAAACACCAGAAGAAGAGAATAAATACTTAAAAGAATTAAGTAATATCGCTTTATTTAAAGGTAAAAATGATAGTCAAGAAAACAATAATATAAGTAACAATAATGCATCGACAAATATTAGTGATATTTCTATATTTTATGTTTATATGCGAGATTTTGGCTATGCTAGGCTTCATCCTGAAATGTTTATTTCTAAGCTTTTTCAAAACGATGATGAGGCAAAGGATATTAAGGCATTTTTAAAAGAAAATGCCTTAAACAACGATTATACTGCTAATTATGATTATGAGATTAAAGAACTTTTTGCAAGTGATATTAGTGTAGATGAATTTAAGCAAAAATATTTAAAGCGTATAAACGAGCTTAAGCAAGAAAATCTAAAAGATAATATAAATGAAATTAGCGAAGAACTTAAAAAAGATGAGTTTAAACCCATAGAAGTGAAAAGTGATAATATTCGTGAAAGTATGGAAGAGATTTTAAGCAAATTAAATAAAACTGAAATCAAAAATGAAAGAGATTTATTGGCTATATTTTTAGCCTATAAAAATGGCGAGAATTTATATGATAAAAGAGTTTAGATTAAAAGAATTTAAAATCGTAAAAATTAGCATAATTTTAAAACTAATCACAAATTATTATATTTGTTTAATAAGCTAAGGAGTTTAATAAAATTAAGGCTTAAAAACTTAAACCCTAATTGTATTTTCAATTTTTTTTAAAATATAATTGTTTTATTACCTGCAATAAATACTTTATCATCAAACACTTTTTCAAGGGCATTTCTTAGCACTAAAGTTTCTATTTTTTTACCTGCTTTTCTTAAATCTTTTGAATTATAAGTGTGATTTACTCTAACTATGTCTTGAAAAATAATAGGCCCTTCATCTAAATTATCCGTTACAAAATGCGCACTTGCTCCTATGATTTTAACCCCACGCTCATAAGCTTGTAGATATGGATTTGCACCGATAAATGCAGGTAAAAAAGAATGATGAATATTGATTATTTTATCTTTAAAAGTATTTACAAAATTTGGGCTTAAAATCCGCATATATTTTGCTAATACTATATAATCAACATTGTATTTTTTAATCTCTTGAATTATATCTTGCTCGTAAAGTTCTTTATCTTTGTTAGTATCAATTAGGCTAAAATCTATATCAAATCTTTTCACAAAATCACTTAAATCGTGATTTGCCATAACTTTTAAGATATTAGCATTTAGTTCATCTTCATAGTTTGCAAGTAGCAAATCACCTAAACAATGAAGCTCTTTTGATGCTAGGATTATTATATTTTTCTTTCTTTTTGGGCTAAATGTGATTTGTGCGTCTTTTAAAATCTGTTTTAAATTATTTACAAACTCATCTTTTACACTCTCACTTGAGCTTAAAATCGCTAGAAAATAAAAAGAATTTGTATCGCTATTTACAAATTCATTATTGCTTTCTATATTAAATCCTGCCTTATAAATCTCATTTGAGATAATAGCCACAAGCCCTTTTTTATCAGGGCAAGTGATTTTTAAGATATATTCATTCATAATTTATCCTATGTTATTTAATTCAGCTTTTATTTCATTTAATTCGTTTTCAGCTTTTTGCATAGCAATTTTGTTTTGTTCTACAACTTGTGCTGGTGCGTTAGCTACGAATTTTTCATTGCTTAGCATTTTGTTTAGCTTTTCGTATTCTGCTAGAACTTTTTTATATCTATTTTCTAACTTAGCTTTCATTTCATCAAGTGCTTTGCTATCTACAAAAATAGCGGTTTTTAGGTTCGTGCTAACATTTACGCTAAAGCTTTCTTTAGGATTCTCATCTTGGCTTAATTCTCCTACTTTAGCTAATTTTGCTATTAGTTTTAGATAATATTCATCAAATTTATGTTCGCTTATAATTTGTGCCGGAGCGTTTTTATCAGTAATATTTGCTGTTTTTTTGATACTTCTTAGGCTATTAATCGCTTCTTTGCAAAGCTCGTAGTTTTTGATAATTTGCTCTTCAGTGGTTGAAATTTCATTTATTTTAGGATATTTTTCTACCATAATTGAGCCATTTTCAAAAATACTTGTCCCGCTTAATTTATGATATAAATAATCACTAATAAATGGCATAAATGGACTAAGTAATTTCATAGCGTTTAAAAATACGCTCGCAAGCTCATCTATACTACTCTCATCAGCCTTGCTAAACTCAATTCCATAATCACAAAACTCATCCCATAAAAACTTATAAATATTCATAGCAGCATCATTAAATCTATATTCATCTAAGTTTTTGCGAGTTTCATTTACGCATTTTTGAAATTCTGCGTTTATATAAATACCTAGTGTTGTTTTATAGCTATCTAGTATCTTATAATCCTTACCTTTAAGTAGTAAGAAATTTACCGCATTATAAAGCTTATTTGTGAAGTTACGAACTAAAATCATTCTATCTTCACTCATTCTAATATCTCTTCCTTGAACGGCTAAAAGTGCTAAAGTAAAGCGTAGTATGTCAGCACTATATTTATCAATGCTATCAAGTGGGTCAATTACATTGCCTTTACTCTTACTCATTTTTTGTCCGTTTTCATCTTTTACAAGTGCGTGAAGATAAATGTCTTTAAATGGGATTTCGCCTAGCTCATTTTCACTTTGAAATAACATTCTGCATACCCAGAAAAATAATATATCAAAGCCTGTAATTAAAAGCGAATTTGGATAAAAGTCTTTTATATCGCTTTCATTCCATAAAGTGCCTTTACCAAAATCGCCATTGTTATAACCTAGAGTTGAAAATGCCCAAAGTCCCGAGCTAAACCAAGTATCAAGTACATCTTTATCTTGAGTGATACTATCACAGCCACATTTTTCGCATTTTTCTACCTTGCTTTCACTTACATGAATATGTTCGCACTCATCACAATAATAAACAGGAATTTGATGTCCCCACCAAAGTTGTCTGCTGATACACCAAGGGCGTAATTCTCTTAACCAAGCATTAAAGCTATTTATCCAATGAGCTGGATAAAACTTAGCATCACCATTATTTACTTTTTCTATAACTTTTGTTGCAATGTCGGTTTTTACAAACCATTGTTTAGAAATATACGGCTCAACGATATTTTTACAACGATAACAATGTCCAACTTGATTTACATAATCTTCAATTTTTTCAATAAAGCCTAATTCGTTTAGTTTATCAACTACTATTTTTCTAGCCTCAAGTCTTTCAAGTCCTTTAAACTCAGCACAATGCTCGTTTAAAATTCCATTTTCATCAAAAATAGTTAAAAACTCTAAATTATGTCTAAGTCCTACTTCATAGTCATTATTATCGTGAGCTGGTGTTACTTTTACAATTCCTGTTCCAAAGCTCATATCAACATGGCTATCAGCTATGATTTTTATTTTACGATTTATAATAGGCAGCGTAACTTCTTTACCAACTAAGTGTTTATATCTTTCATCTTCTGGATTTATCATTACGGCAGTATCGCCAAAATAAGTTTCAGGTCTAGTAGTTGCAACTACTAAATAATCCTTATCATTTAAAAAATATCTTATATGATAAAGTTTGCCTTTATTTTCTTCATATTCAACCTCAATATCACTTAATGCTCCATCTTTTGTGCACCAGTTTATCATTCTGTTATTTTGCTCTATTAAGCCTTTATTATAAAGGTCCACAAAAGCTTTTTTAACAGCATTTTGAAGCCCTTCATCCATAGTAAAACGAAGTCTTGAAAAGGCAGGAGTAATGCCTAGTGCTTGCATTTGCTTAACTATAGCTCCACCGCTTTGCTCTTTCCACTCCCATACTTTTTCTATGAATTTTTCACGCCCTAGCTCTTCTTTTTTAATCCCTTTTGCTAAAAGTTGCTTTTCAACTACATTTTGAGTAGCAATGCCTGCGTGATCTAAGCCTGGTTGATAAAGCACCTTAAAGCCATCCATTCTTTTATATCTTGTAATAATGTCTTGCAAGGTAAATGTAAGTGCGTGTCCTATATGTAAAACACCTGTAACATTTGGCGGTGGCATCATAATTGCAAAGTTTTTGCCATTTTCTTGAATGTTTTTATTTCCATCTATTTCAAAATAGCCTTTTTGTTTGCAAAATTCATAATAGTCTTTTTCAATTTCTTTTGGATTGTAAAAATCGCTCATAAATAATCCTTAAATTAGTGTTTTTTGCCATTTTATTAATTTTTGCTTATTTTTAGGTTATTTTGCTAGACTTTTTGGCTTTTAAATATGAAAGGTGTTTAAATGAATGTAGTTGTCCGCTCATTTTTAACTTATTTTATTTTTGTAATTCTTTGTTTATTATTTAGATTTGGATTTTTATTGTCACATTATGATTTTACTTTGAGTGATTTTTTTACTTCTATATTTCAAGGTATTAGATTTGATATGCAATATTGTGGATATATAGCAAGTGTTTATTGTATTATTTCAACACTAGGTAAGGTTTTATCAAGAGTTATTTTTAATATCGCTTGTATTTTAATATTGATTGCTGAATTAACTTTTGTAGTATTTTTCAATATATATCAAAAAAATATTGATTTAAATTTATTTTTATTTAAAAATGAAGAAATAAATACGCTTATAAAAACAGCTTTAGGGGAAAATTATGGAATAATTCCTGCTATTTTTATATTTTTTATAACCTTATTTATTTTAAATTATATTCACGAAAAAATTTTAAAAAAGAATTTAAAAATTAGTTTTAAGTATTCGTTAGCACTATTTATAGTGTTTGCGTTTTCTATGATGCTTAGTATTAATCAGCAATTTTCATTTAAAGCAAAAAGTCTTTTTAATGTTACAAAAGCTTACGATAATGCTGCCCTTCAAGCAAGTACTTTTGGACATTTAAAAGGTTTTGGTGGGGCATTGAAAGATTATAAAAAATTAAAAAATATAGATTTTGCTTATTTTAATGTGGGAGATGAGTTAAGTGCTGCTAGAGAATTCTTTCATACTCAAGATAATAAAATAAACATATATGATTATATAAAACAAACTAAATTAGATGAAAATACAATAAAACCAAAAAAGATTTATTATGTAATAAGTGAGAGTTTATCTGATTGGATAATGCAAGATAAATTTAGTGATTTATTTAGTGATATTCATACTTTTGTTAAACATAAAGCTACCTATATACCAGCAATTCATAATGCAAATAATACTGCTGAAAGTTTACAAACTCAATTTTTAGGTGTGTATTATAATGCTGATGATAATTTTACTAAATTTAATAATATTATAGCCCCTAAGACTAATTTAATTAATCAATTTAAGAATATAGGTTATGAAGTTAATTTTTATTTTGGTGGAGCTAGAAATTGGGCTGGATTATTTGACTTTACTAATAAGTTACAAATTAATAAAAACTATGATAAAGAGCATATATTTAAAGAAAATTTTGAAAATCTTAATTATCCTAATCAAAATTATTGGGGTGCTTATGATGATTTTTTATTTGCTTATGCTGGTAAAAACAGCAAAGAATTTGATTTTAATATAATTATGACAACTACAAATCACCCAACTTATGATTTAGCATTTATGCAAAAAAATGATTTTGCTATCCCATTTGATAAGATAGAAAAACTAAGCACAAAGTATAAAAACGAACTAGCTACCATTTATTGGTATCAAAAAACCTTAATAAATTGGATAGAAAAAACAGCACAAAATGAACCAGATAGTCTTTTTGTAATCACAGGTGATCATTATGGAAGATTTAATATAGATGATAGTAATGATTTGCTTACCACTCACTTAGTGCCTGTTATAATGTATTATCCAAAGACTAAGATTTATCCAACTTGTAAGATAACAAATCATCTTGATATAAGTGCTAGTATTATAAACCTAATCGCCCCTAAAGGTTATGAATATTTTAGTTTCGGAAGTCCTTGTTTTTCGTTAGAAAAAAAGGAAATTTTAGCTACTAATAAATATGGTTTTGAAATAGAATTTGAAAATGGAAAAATAACTAGCGGGGGGGGGTATTTGAGAATGGCTCAAGCACTTTCTTGGTATTTAGTTTATAAAGGAAACATAATTGAATAGATTAAATGATGAACAATTTGCGGCGGTTAATACTAGTTTAGGTAGTAATTTAATAATAGCAAGTGCAGGAACAGGAAAGACAAGCACAATAGTTGCAAGGATAGAAAAATTATTAAATGATGGTGCTAAAGCAAATAGTATTATGTTACTTACATTTACAAACAAAGCCGCTCGTGAAATGATAGCAAGACTTGAAAAAAAACTCGGCTCAAGCAAGATAAAAGGCATTGTAAGTGGGACATTTCACGCAATTAGTCTTGAATATCTTAAAAAGCATAAAAATATTCAGCTTAAGCGAAATAGTGAATTAAGAGCCTTGCTAAAAAGTATTTACGAAAAATATTCTCCTAATAAAGATGATTTGTTTGATTATTCATATTTAGCCGATATTTATTCAAGGTTTAATAATACTAATTTAGTTGATGATTTTCGTGGATATTTAAAGGCTAATTATGAAGAGCAAGGCGATAATATTAATTTTTATTGCAAAGTTTTAAGTGAATACGAAGAACAAAAAAAAGCTCATAATTATTATGATTTTGATGATTTATTGCTAAATGCTAAGGATTTTTTCACAAATGATTATAAAAATGAGCCTTTTTATGAAGTTTTAGTAGATGAATATCAAGATACAAATAATCTTCAAAGTGCGATTTTAGACGCAATCCCTAAAAAATCTCTTTTTTGCGTAGGAGATTATGACCAAAGCATTTATGCTTTTAATGGGGCAAATATAGAAATAATTGGAAGTTTTAAAGATAGATATAAAAATGCTAAAATTTATTCACTCAATAAAAATTATAGAAGCGTTAGTAATATTTTAGAATTTGCAAATAGGGTTATTACAAAAAACGAAAGGCTATATCCAAAAGAGCTAATCGTAACTAGAAAAGAAGCTACAAAACCTATTAAATTACATAGTTTTAATCTAGCAAACGAACAATATGAATTCATTGCCAATGATATTTTAAGCAAACTTGAAGCAAATAATAGGGCTGATATTGCAGTGATTTATCGCAATAATTCAAGTGGTGATTTAATGGAAAGAAGCCTAAAGCAAAAGGGTATTAAAATAGCTAGAAAAGGTGGCAGTAGTTTTTATGAATTAAAAGAAATAAATACTCTTATAAATCTAGCTAATTTAACTAATAAAAATAGTGATATTTTAAGCTTTTTAGGGATTTTATTAGAGAGTAAAGGCGTTGGAAATGCTAAGGTAAATATTATTTATAAAGCATTTTTAGAATTAGGAAATGGCTCTTTATTAGAAGGTATTTTAAGACCTATTAAAAAAGATAATTACGATTTTTTAGCTAAAAGTGATGAAGCTTTTGGTCTGTTTGCAAGCACTCAAAATCAAGCTAAGCAAAGTGAGTTTAGCTTTTTAGCAACAGAGTTTAAAAATAATCCTGTTTTATTGTTAAAAGAATTAAAATTTGACAATGTAACCTTTCTTGAAGAGCTTTATAAATTCTTAAAAGAAAATGAAAATATTGATAATCCTAGCGTTTTATTAAATAATGCTTATTCATCTAAGATTTTTAGCTTGATTATCAATAATCTTGCAGCTAAGCGTTCTTTTAAAGGTGCAAAAATAGTCAATGAGATAAAAGAGCAAAAGCTAGAAAATATTAAAAATAATTGTAAATATATTTTAGACGATGCGAAAAACTACAATACTTTTAAAGAATTTTATGAAAAAACTATTTTAAATATTGATTATGAAAACACTAAAGGAGTTCAGCTTTTAACCGTTCATGCTAGTAAAGGTTTGGAATTTGAAATTGTTTATTTGATTGACTTAGCACAAGGTAGATTTCCAAATCTAAAGCTTAGCAAAAGTGCTGGGGGCATTGATGAAGAGCGAAGATTATTTTATGTAGCACTTACAAGAGCAAAAGATGAGCTTATTATGAGCTGGGCTAAAAGGCAAAAAGAAGATGATAAAACAGACGCAATACGCTCAATTTTTATTGAAGAAGGTAAGAAAAATTAAAAGAATTTAAATCTTATTTTAAATTCTTTATTTTTTTAGCATAATTTTTAATTCTTATAGAATTAAGTATCACACAAATTGAGCTAAGCGACATAAAAATGCTAGCAATTAATGGATTTATAAGCCCCATAAAAGCTAGTGGAATACTAATTATATTGTATAAAAAGCTTAATGCTAGGTTTGTTTTTATTAGTCTATAAGTTCTTTTTGCTAATAAATGAGAGTTTTTAATGCCTATTAATTTATTATCAAGCATAATTATATCACTTGAATTAAGGGCTAAATTAGTAGCGTTTTTAAAGCTAATTGATACTAATGCTAATTTTAAAGCTAGTGCGTCATTTATGCCATCACCTACCATTAAGACTTTATTATTTTTACTAAGATTTTGAATTATTTTAAGCTTATCTTCGGGCAAGCATTCACTGTATAAATCATCAATTTGTAGTTCTTTTGCTATTTTTTCGCAAGGCTTTTGCTTATCTCCTGATAGCATTATTACTTTTATATTTTGCTTTTTAAAATAATTTATTAGTTCTAAAGCATCATCATTTAATTGATTAGAAAATACAAAATGCTCTAAAATCTCATCATTTTTAGCAAAAAACATTTCAGTTTCGTTTTTAGAATTTGCATTAATATTATGACTATTTAATAATTTTGCAGAGCCTAGATAGTATTTATCATTTTCAAATTCTGCAATCACTCCTAAGCCGCTTAATTGCGTGAGTTTAAAGTCTTTTAAACTAGGCTTAGTATCTTTTATATATTCATTTAGCGAACTTGCTATGAAGTGATTGTTTTTATCTAAAATTGCTTTTAAAATGCTTTTTTCATAATCATTTAGATTTATTTGGCTTAACAATTCTAATTTTGATTTTGTTAAAACCCCAGTTTTGTCAAATACAGCTATGTCAATTTTACTAAGATTTTCAATATAATTTGAGTTTTTAAATAATACTTTAAGCTTTAAAGCTTCGTGTAAGCACAAAAGATTTCCAACAGGAGCACTAAGTGCAAGAGCACAAGGACAAGCAATAATTAATAAACTAACGCTTCTAATAATTGCTTCTTGAATATCGCTCATATTATATAAAAAGCACAAAAACGCAATACTAAAAATTGCATAACAAAAATAAACACCAATTTTATCAGTTAGTTTTTCTAGGTTTGATTTTTTGGTTTTATTTAGTAATTTTGCAAGTTTATTAATATAGCTATCTTGAAAAGTGCAATTTGCTATGTAATCAAAACTAGCACATTCAACCACGCTAGCACTTTTTATAAAATCTCCTTGCTTAACATCAACTAATTCACTCTCGCCTGTAATAGCACTTAGATTTAATCTAGCTTGTAAGCTTTTACAAGTACCATCTATTAAGATTTTATCCCCTAAAAACACTCTAATTACATCATCTTTTTTTATTTTAGTAACGCTTATTTTTTCTATTTTGTCATTTTTAACAATATTTACACTAGCGTTTAATAAATCACTTAAAAAATCAATATTTTCTAAAGCTTGTTTATATGATAATTGTTCTAAAAATCTACCTATAAAAACAAAGCAAATTATCATAGCTACGCTATCAAAATACACATAAGAAAGTCTTGCAAACATAGCATAAATACTATAAATATAAACTAAACTAGCCCCAAAAGTAACTAGACAATCCATATTTAAAATCTTATTTTTTAAAGCAGAAATTGCGCTCTTAAACATAGATGAAGCACTATAAAAAAGCACAGGAGTGCATAAAACAAATTCTGCAAAATTAATAATATCTTGAACGCTTTGCTCCATACTAGAAAAATACCCAGCATATCTTGCGATACTAAGCCACATAATATTCATAACACAAGCAATTGCTACAATTAGTTTTGAATAAAACTCAATATGAGTTCTTTTAGCTTTCATTGTTGTATTTGGATTGTAAGCTAGTGGGATATAGCCTAGAGATATTATTATGTTTAATATATCTTTTGCTTTAGTTTTATTAGGATTATATTCTATACTTGCTCTTTTTGTTTGATAATTTATATTAATTTCTAATACGCCTTCATTTTTAAGCAGCATTTTTTCAATAAGCCATACACAAGCTGCGCAATGTAAATTATCTATTAAAATTAAAATTTTTTCATAATTATTTTCTTTTTCTATGAAAAAAGAGTTCTCATCATAAGAAATTTGCTCATTAATTTTAGATAAATTTGAAGCATTTTTATAAAAATCTTCTAAATTATTTTCGTTTATGAGATTAAAAACATTTTTACAACCATTACAGCAAAATGCGTTATTGCCTTGAAAAATCATACTATTTTTATCAAAATCTATTTTACAATGAGAGCACTTCAAGATAATTTCCTTTAATTTTATTGACAATTTTATTTTTAATTTATAAAATAATTTTTAATACTTCGTTTTTTACAAATAAGGAAATCAATGGATAAAGATATACAAACAGAACAAAAGCAAGATAAAAAAAATCAAAAAAAGCATATTCCAGTAGATGGATATAAAATAGAAGAATTAAAACTACTAACTCTTGAAAAACTAATAGAAATCGCAAACGAAGCTGGTGTTGAAAATCCGATGGAATTTAGAAGACAAGAGCTAATGTTTGAAATATTAAAAGCTCAAACAAAAAAAGGTGGTTTTATACTCTTTACAGGTATTTTAGAGATTAACCAAGAAGGTTACGGCTTTTTAAGAGCTATGGATGCGAATTTAAGTGATAGTGCAAACGATGCTTATGTTAGTAATTCACAGATTAAAAAATTTGCTTTAAGAGTGGGTGATATCGTAACAGGTCAAGTAAGAGAGCCAAGAGAACAAGAAAAATATTATGCACTTTTGAAAATTGAAGCGATTAATTATTTGCCTTTAGCAGAAGCTAAAAAAAGAGCTTTATTTGATAACTTAACTCCAATTTTTCCAACAGAAAAATTACAACTTGAATACGACCCTTTAAAGCTAACGGGTAGGGTGCTTGATTTATTCACACCTATTGGAAAAGGTCAGCGTGGATTAATAGTAGCACCACCTAGAACAGGAAAAACTGAATTAATGAAAGAATTAGCAACTGCAATTGCTAAAAATCATCCTGAAAGCCAACTAATAGTGCTTTTAATTGATGAGCGACCTGAAGAAGTAACTGATATGCAAAGATGTGTAAAAGGTGAAGTTTTTAGCTCTACATTTGATCAACCTGCATTAAATCATGTGCGTGTGGCTGAACTTGTGATTGAAAAAGCTAAGCGTTTAGTAGAAATGGGTAAAGATGTAATAATCTTACTTGATAGTATCACAAGACTTGCTCGTGCTTATAATACTGCAACTCCTAGTAGTGGTAAGGTTTTAAGCGGTGGTGTTGATGCAAATGCACTTCATAAGCCAAAAAGATTTTTTGGAGCTGCTAGAAATATTGAGCATGGTGGAAGCTTAACAATAGTTGCAACTGCTTTAATTGATACGGGTTCAAGAATGGATGATGTGATTTTTGAAGAATTTAAAGGAACAGGAAATAGCGAAATCGTTCTTGATAGAAATATTTCAGATAGAAGAATATATCCAGCTATAAATATTACAAAGAGTGGAACGAGAAAAGAAGAATTATTACAAGGGCCAATTAACTTACCTAAGATTTGGGCAATTCGTTCAGCTATGAATTCTATGGAAGATGTAGAAGCGCTTAAATTTTTATATGCAAAAATGCTAAAAACTCAAAATAATGAAGAATTATTGTCAGGATTAAATGAATAATATGCAAAATTTATCACTTAAATATCGTCCAAAAAATTACGATGATTTAGTAGGACAAAGTGCTGTTAGTAAGAGTTTAAAATATGCACTAGATAGTAAAAATATAGCTAATGCTTATCTTTTTTCTGGTCTTCGCGGGAGTGGAAAGACTAGCTCTGCTAGGATATTAGCAAAAGCACTAAATTGTGAGCGTGGGATTAGCTCAAAACCTTGCGGAATGTGTGCTAGTTGCGTTAGTAATGATGGAATAGATATTTATGAGCTTGATGCGGCTAGTAATCGTGGTATTGATAGTATTCAAGATTTAATAGAAAATACAAAATACGCACCACTTCATTCAAGATTTAAGATTTTTATAATTGATGAAGTGCATATGCTTACTCGTGAAGCTTTTAATGCGCTTTTAAAAACACTTGAAGAACCACCTAGTCATGTTAAATTTATTTTAGCAACAACTGATGTGCATAAATTGCCAGCTACTATTTTAAGTAGGGTTTTACATTTTAGATTTAAAAAAATTCCTTTACAAGATATTGTGAGTAGAATGGAATTTATATTAGCAAATGAGCAAATTCCTTATGAAAAAGAAGCTTTAACTCTTATTGCAAGAAGCGGTGGCGGGTCTTTAAGAGATAGTCTTACTTTATTAGAGCAAGGCATAATTTATTCTCAAAGAAAACTTAATAAAGAAAGCATAGCTTTAATGCTAGGCTTAATAGAGCCAAATATTATAAAGCAATTTTTTGCTGATGTTTTAAGCTCAAATGATAATGGTATTTTTAGGTTTTTAGAACTTGCTAAATCTTATGAAGCAAATGTGGTAATTGATGAGATGAGTTCTTTTTTAAAAGATAGTTTTGCTAATAAAAATCCAAGTTTTTCTTTAATTTTATACGATAGATTTTTTCATATTTTAGCAAAGGCTAAAAATATGACAAAGATTAGCGATGATGATGAATTTATTTTATACATTTTAGCATTTATGCTAAAAGACGCTACAAAATTAAAAAGTATAGATGAAGATTTAAAAGTAGAAAATATAAATAAAAACGAGCAAGATTACTTAAATTTTGTAACTATGATTGCTAAAAGAGATTATAAATTAGGAGAAATATTTAAAGAATGTGCTTCTTTTGTAAGTTTTGATGGTAGTGAGTTTTGTATTAAAATCAACCCTAAAAATGAAGAAGATAAGCAGTATTTTAAACAATATTACACAAGCGTTGTAAAGAATGTATTTGCTAGTATCTTTAATGATGCAAAATTAGTTTTAATTAGCGATTTAACGAAACAAAATGTAAAAAATGAAGCAATAAAAGAAGAAAGTAATTATCCTAAAATAAATAATACTAATTTTGAAAATAATTCAAGTAAGAATTTGAAACAAGAATTTCAAAATAATTATAATACTTATGAAGAAGAGATTAAATATCCTGAATATCAAAGCGATGATTTTTTAGATTCTAATATGGCTTTTGAAGATGAAGATAATATTTATGAAATACCAGATGAGATTTTAGAACAATACGAACCTGAACTTCAAAATATTTTATTTGAATCATTAGTAAAAATTAAAATAGAAAATGATACTTTAGAATTACATGTAATGCCGCCTTATAATGAGAAAGAAAAGGCTATTTTAAGAGATAATATTAAAAATGTTTTAGCTAAATGTAGTGCGTTTTTTAAAACTAAAAATGCAAAAATAATCAATGCAGAGCTAGATAAAAAAAAACTTCGTTAGAAACTAAACCTAATGAGTTTAATAAAGAGCAAGATTTTAATATATCTAGGCATTTAGGCGAATTAGAATTATCTAAATTTGTAATAGAGCCAGATTTTCAAAGTAGTATTGATTTAGAAAATAAGGCTAATGAATTTAATAGAGAACAAGATTTTAATATATCTAGGCATTTAGGCGAATTAGAATTATCTAAATTTGTAATAGAGCCTGAAAATATTGAAGAAAAAAATATAAATTTAGAAATAGAGCATTTAAAGTTAAGTAAAGAACAATTAGAAATTAGGAAAAAATTAGATTTAATTACAAATGCTTTAGGGCCTTTAAGTGAAAATAGACCTTGAAAAATAATGTTAATTTGATATAATCACGACTTTACTTTTCTTGGGGCTGACTAGGTTTCGACAGGATTAGTAAGGGATTAGCTGCATGCCGTGTTGCTACGTTAAACGCTAAATTAAAATTAAACGCAAACAAAAAAGAATTAGCTCCTGCTTACGCTTACGCTGCGTAAGTTCAGTTGAGCCCTGCGATGCTTAAAGCTTGTAATAGCATTAGCGGGTCATCATTCAAGCTAGTTTAAAGTTTTGGCTAGACTTTAAATAAAATAAAAGCCTTAGTTTTTGCTAAAGTCGTAAGCTGCACTTGGTAAAAATGAATTTAAGCAGCCTACTAAGCATGTAGACGCTGGTTTTGAGCTAGTTTTGGACTGGAGTTCAAATCTCCACAGCTCCACCATTCTTATTTTTTCCATTCTTTGTTCTAAAACTAATTAGATATCTATAAAAACTAATTTAATTTATATAATATGTATTATTTTTAATAAGTTTTTCATTTTTTATCCTTTTATTTATAATTTTTATTTAAAATAAAAGCCCTTGCTCGTAACAAGGGCTAAAAGGCTCTTAAGCAAAAAGCCTTTTGCAATGAGATATTAAAATCTCTTTTAAGTTGGTGTTTTTAGAAAGAGTGCTTATCTCTTCTAAAAACATTTCATCATCGTAAAGCTTTACGAACTCATCTTCTGAAATTTGTTCTCTAAATAATATGTGTTTTAGCAAAAGGTTGTGTTTTTCTTGAAAATCATAAGCACTGAAATTATCTTGCTTATAAGCAATTAAGAGCATTTGTGCTTCTAAACTTAAATTATAGAAATCCTTATCTTTTAACTCGCTAACTATAACCCTTGCAACTTCGTTTAAGAAGTCTTCTAAACTCATATTTAAATCTATCATTTTTTATCCTTTTAATTTTTTTTGGTTTTTTGGCTTTTTAAAGCAACTTGTTTTTTATCCGTTTTAAAATCTTTTTTTTTGTTTTTTATGGCATTTGGTTAGTCTCCTTTCGTTGGTATATATTTGTAAATATTACAATTCTTTAAGTATTTTTTACAAATACAAACGAAATGTAACATAATATTCTTAAATTAAACTTAAAATACTAAATATTTTACAAAATATATTGTATTTTTTACAAATATATGCTAATATACACTTGCAATCAAAAAAAAGGAGTAAAAATGACAGGAAAAGAATTTAATGACAGATTAAAAAAATTAGGTTTGAATGTTAGCGAATTTGCTGATTTAACAGGACTTACGAAAGACGCAATTTATAGCTGGAGTAGAAACGATAAAAACGCTCCGACTTGGATAAAATCTTGGTTAGATAATTATGAAAAGGCATTATTGTTAGATAATATAAAAAATGCTTTTTCACAAGCTTTTGCGTTTGATAAAAAATAATCCTAATTCCTGAATTTAAATTCTTTTATTTTTTAAGAATTTAAATTCGCCACAACACATACCACAAAAAAATTAACAAACGATTAATTATTTAAATTTTTTTAAGGAAAATATGGTAAAATATCGCTACCTTTAAGCATTTATTAAAGCTAAAACTATTGAGAATAAAGGATATCAGTAGTTGAGTTTTTGCGGTGGGAAGGTGTTAAAATGGGAGAATTAATTATTCTTTTAGTTTTAACAATTGCTTTTACTTAAAGCTCTTAAAAACTTTAAGTAAAAGCAAACTTTAAAAACCATTGAAAATATTATAAACTTGCACGGCTTAGCTTTAGCTTAAAGAGAAAACAATCGTGAAACTCGCCGTGCAGTTTCACAACTTTCTTAAAATCTTACAAAATTACGCTTAAAATCAAAAAGCTAATAGTTTTATGTTTGAAAAAACTTAAAATTGGTAGAATGATAGAATATATTATTTTAATCGTTTTACTAATCGCTTTACTTAAAGCTTTAAAAAACTTTAAGTAAAACACCTTTTAAAAATAACTCTTGAAAATTATAAACTAGCACGGCTTAGCAAAAGCTTAAAGAGATTTAGTGAAACTCGCCGTGCAGTTTCACGAACTTATTAAAATCTTTCAAAATTACGCTTAAAATCAAAAATCTTTACTAAAACATACTTAAGATACTAATTTTATATCTAAAACGATTTTAGATATGTTTTTGTTAATTTAAAAGCATATTTTATAAACTCGCCACATCAGATTTTTTTACGCTTTTAAAAATTCGCCGCCTCCCCCACCGAAAGGAAAATTTTTTATTTTTTGGGTTTTTCATCTTTAAAAATAAGTGTTTTCGCCGATTTTTGCTAGGTTTTTAGACAATTCTTTAGGATTTTTTTAAAAATTCTAATTTTTCTAAAAAATATTTTTGCTTTTTTTTGATGGATTTATGTTTTGTATTGAAAACTTTAATCTTTACAAAAATTATTTTTTTAGATTTTTTAGCACAATTTAGCACAATTTATAACACAATAATTTTTTTAATATTGCTAAAACTACGACTACATAAGCAAATCAGAACTTTTATATTAAATCTTGATTTATATTATTTACTTAAGTATTAAAATTTTAACGAATGAAAACTATTGAATTATAGTATGTAGTTTTTGTATTTAATATTTTATTACCTATAAAATCCTAAGTATTTTTTATATAAGTGATATATTTTACAAGAAAAATAAAATATTTTAATTTTGTAATTTGCCACTTGCAAAGTTCTAAGAGCTTCTTTAAAAATTTCATCAGCTAAAACAGCGTCTTGGTATTTTTTACTTTTTTTAGCTTGAAGACATAAAAAATCATGAATTACTACTGCTGATAAGTATTCTGGAGAATTTGGTGGAAAGAAACTCCAAAATATTCTAGGTATATTTGCTCCATTTGTAACAAATCCCTTTGGTATTATGATGGTTTGATTTTTGCTTTCATATTTATATTCAAAAGCTAATTCAAATTTATTTTTATCTATTGGTTTTACTACAACTCTTGTCATTTTACTCTAAAGACTGCAAAAATATATCTTTTGCATGAATATATGTTGTATCAAAGACTTTTATATTTTTAAAATCATTTTCGTTAATTAATAGTGCAATTTCAGTGCAAGCTAATAAAATTCCTTCAACATTATGCTTATTTATAATATTTATGAAAGTTTCTTTACTATTTTGTTTGATAACATTAAAGCAAAGTTCATTGAAAATAATATCATTAATAGTATTTATATCACTATTATTTGGGGTAATTACATTTATTCCTTTTAAATCTTTTTTATAAAAGTCTTCTTGCATAGTGTATTTAGTGCCTAGTAATAAAATATTTTTTATATTATTATGATTTAATTCTTTAAGGCTTGAATGGGCTATATGAATAAATCTAGCTTTTAAATCTTTTTGCAAATCATTTGCAATTTTATGCATAGTATTTGTACAAAGTGCAATTATGTTTGCTCCAGCCTTTTCTAATCTTTTTGCTTCTTTATTTAATAATTCTCCTGCTTTTTGCCATTCGTTATTGTGTTGAAGTTCTTCAATCTCATCAAAATCTACGCTTGATATTAAAATCTTTGCACGAGATAAAGAATTGTGATGAGCTTGGCTAAATTCATTTATTAATTTATAATAAGTTATTGTGCTAGCATAGCTCATCCCACCGATTAGGCCTATCATATTAACCTCTTATTGCGGCATTGATTAAGTCTATAAAACCATCTACATTAAGACTAGCTCCACCTACCAAAACTCCATCGCAAAGTCTTTTAATATCAGCGATATTGCTAGAATTTACACTACCACCATATAAAATACTTTGCTTAGTTTTTGAGCGTAAAAAGCTCATAATATTTTCAATATCTTCTAATTTTGCAGCACTTTTACCAATACTATAAATTGGCTCATAAGCTAATATTAGTTTATCATATTGTAAATCTATTTTATTTAGTTGTTTGTTTAAAAAATCTATGCTTTTATTTTGTTCGTAAGTAGAGTAATCTTCTCCTATGCAATAAATAATTTTTAAATCATTTTCAGCGCAAAATTCAAATTTTTTTGCTAGAAATTCATCTGTTTCGCCTAAATTTCTTCTTTCACAATGTCCTAAAATAATTGTTTTAATTCCAAATTCTAGCAAATGATCTAGTCCAATTTCTCCAGTAAAAGCTCCACTATGAGTTGGATATATATTTTGGGCAGCTTGAATGAAACTAAATTCACTATCAATAAATGAAGTTGCACTTGGAGCTACAATTACTTCAAGATTAGTAAAATCACTAAATCTTAAATAAGCATTAAGTTTTTTAGCGTATTCAGCAAAACCTTTTCTAGTATGATTACATTTAAAATTTGCGGCAATTATCATTAATATTCTTCCTTTAATATAAGTGGTTTTATAGCAGGTAATTCCTTACCTTCAATTAGTTCTAAACTAGCACCACCGCCAGTAGAGATAAAACTAAAATCATCAGCATCTCCTGCACGATTAATAACATCAGCAGTGTCTCCACCACCAGCAACGCTAGTAGCATAAGAATCGCTTATATAATGGCTCATTTTAAAGCTACCTTTTGAGAATTTATCAAACTCAAATACCCCCATAGGTCCATTCCACCATATAGTTTGAGCATCACTTAAAATTTCTTTAAATAAAATTGAGCTAGCAGGTCCAATATCAAGCCCCATCCAACCATTTGGTATTTCTTGAACGCTTACTTTCTTTACTACACTATCATTTGAAAAGCTTTGTGCAGCAAGAACATCAACAGGTAAATATAACTTAACGCCTAGTTCTTTTGCAGTTTGCATAATTTGTTTAGCATCTTCAATTAGTTCTTCTTCTACAATTGAATTTCCTATATTTAATCCGTTTGCTTTAAGGAAAGTAAAAGCCATTCCGCCACCAATTATTATCTTATCAACTTTAGGAAGTAGATTGTGTAAAGCTTGTAATTTTCCACTAACTTTACTACCACCAACAACAGCAACAAAAGGTCTAGCAGGAGATTTTAATAAATCTTGTGCGAAATTAAATTCTTTTTGCAATAAAAACCCAGCGCAAATTTCTTTTGCAAATCTAGTAATTGCTTCTACACTTGAATGTGCTCTATGACAAACTCCAAAAGCATCATTACAATACACATCACACATTGAAGCTAAACTCTTAGCCAAATCTTCATCGTTTTTTGTTTCACCTTTTATAAATCTTAAATTCTCTAGTAGTAAAATTTCACCTTTTTTTAAGTTTTTAGCTTTATTTTGAGCATCTTCTCCGATTATATCGTTTGCCATTATAACTTCAGTTCCAAGAAGTTTTGATAATCTTTTTGCAACTGGCTTTAAAGAATGTTTATCACTTATTTCTTTTGGTCTGCCCAAATGACTTGCAAGAATCACTCTAGCATCATTGTCAAGGCAATATTTAATAGTTGGAATTGCAGATTTTATTCTTCTATCATCACTAATGTTTCCAAATTCATCTTGTGGGACATTAAAATCACATCTAATAAAAACACATTTATTTACTAAATCTACATCTTTTATGGAAATTAAAGGCATATTATTTCTCCTTGCTAATATATTGAGCTAATCTATTTAATTGATATGAATATCCGTATTCATTATCATACCAAGCTAGAACTTTTACAAAATCTTCATCAATTATTTGAGTTAAATCAGGGACAAATATACATCCATAAGTGCTAGTGCAAAAATCACTTGAAACGCAGCAATCGTAATCAATTGCTAGAATTTCATTCATTGTTTTACTTGCTTTTATAAAAGTTTCATTTATTTCATCTTTTGTAGTTTTTTTATCTAACAATAAAGTTAAATCAAGCATTGATACATTTGCTAAGCTAGTTCTAACACTTTGACCATCAACTTTACCTAAAAGGTTAGGTATAACTTTACCTATTGATTTTGCTGCACCTGTGCTTGATGGGACTAGATTTAGTGCTGCTGCGCGACCCCTTCTAATGTCTTTAGGGCATTTTGTATCACATAGTTCTTGAGTTGCTGTATATGCGTGAATTGTATTCATTAAAGCTTTTTTAATACCGAAATTCTCATCTAAAACTTTTGCCATTGGTGCAAGGCAGTTTGTTGTGCAACTTGCATTTGAAATAATAGCTTCGCCGTTATATTTAGTGTGATTTACATCCATTACAAACATAGGTGTATTATCTTTTGGTGGTGCTGACATAATTACTTGTTTAATACCATTGTCTAAATATGCTTTAGTTTTTTCTTGTGTTAAAAATGCTCCCGTGCATTCAAAAACTAAACTAGCTCCATATTTAGCAAAATCAATATTTTCAATTTCTCTACTTCTAATTATTTGAATTCTTTTATTTCCTACTATTAAAATATCTTCTCCATCATTGTCAATTTCTTGATTGAAATTCCCATGAACACTATCGTATTTTAGAAGGTATTTAATACTTTTCATATCCCACGAGCAATTTATTGCTACTAAATTCATTTTGTTTTCATTAAGAATTATTCTACTAAGACATCTACCAATCCTACCAAATCCATTAATCGCTACATTTACTCCCATTTTTAACCCTTTATTTAAAAAATTTGAGATAATACTAATAAAAAAAGGTTAAGAGATTTTGAAAATAGCAATTTTTGGTGGTAGTTTTGACCCAGTTCATTTAGGTCATGAAAAAGTAGTAAAAGCAGCTTTAGATACATTAGATATTGATAAATTAATAATATTGCCAACATATATTAGTTTATTTAAAAATAATTTTAATGCTAGTCCAGAACTTAGATTAAAATGGCTAAAGAGTGTGTTTGTTGAAAGTGATAAATTATTAATAAGTGATTATGAAATATCTCAAAATGAGCCAGTTCCTAGTTTTAAGAGTGTTATGTATTTTAAAAATTTACTAAATTCTAGCTTAATTTATTTTATAATAGGAGCTGATCATTTAAAAACTTTACATAAATGGCATAATTTTGATGAATTATCTAAAAATGTCATTTTTGTTATAGCTAGTAGGGATAATATTTTTATACCAGATAATTATTTAAGACTTGAAATAAATGAAGATATTTCTTCAAGTTTTATAAGAAATAATTTGATTTTGGAAAAAGTAAATCCTAAAATTAAAGATGAAGTAAAAGAATTTTATAAAGGAAAGTAATGAATAGAAATGAAGATATTATTAAGCTTTTAGATGAAAAAAAAGCAGAGAATGTTGAGTTGATTAATATTAAAGGAAGTGAATATTTTGTAGATGAAGTAATTATTGCAACTATGATTTCTACTAAACAATCTTTTGCAATAATTGAAGATATTAAAGAATTGTTAAAAAAACATAATAGTAAAGTTTATTATGAAGAATGCACTGATGATTGGAGTGTTCTTGATTTAGGAGATTGTTTAATTCATTTAATGAGCCCTGCTTATAGAGATAGATATCAGATTGAAAAATTCTTACTTGAGTTTAAGCGTTAAAAATTTTTTTGTAGTATCGCGTTTATCAATTAAGGAGAAATCATTATGGCTAAAAGAATTTTAATT
Organism: Campylobacter sp. RM12654; assembly: GCF_020137585.1. NCBI lineage: Bacteria > Pseudomonadati > Campylobacterota > Epsilonproteobacteria > Campylobacterales > Campylobacteraceae > Campylobacter > Campylobacter sp. RM12654. Next base: position 54,413 of record NZ_JACGAR010000007.1, on the reverse strand, counting down.
AAGTTTTCAGGTGAAGCTTTGGCTGGTAAGCAAGGCTTTGGAATAGATACTCATATTTTAAAGTTTATTGCAGGACAAATTAAACAATTAGTAGATGCTGGAACTCAAGTAGGAATTGTTATTGGTGGTGGTAATATTATTCGTGGAGTTAGTGCTGCTAAAGATGGGATAATTAAGCGTGTTAGTGGCGATCATATGGGAATGTTATCTACCGTGATAAACTCAATTGCTATGCAAGAAGCGTTAGAAGGTTGTGGAATTAGTGTAAGAGTTCAGAGTGCTATTCAAATGGAAGCTTTTTGCGAAACTTATATTATGAGAAGAGCGCAAAGACATTTAGAAAAAGGCAGAGTTGTAATTTTTGCAGCAGGAACAGGTAATCCATTTTTTACTACTGATACTGCAGCAGTTTTAAGAGCTATTGAAATTAATGCTGAAATGATTATTAAAGCAACAAAAGTTAATGGTGTATATGATAAAGACCCTATGAAATTTGAAGATGCAAAAAGATATAATGAATTAAGTTACGAACTTGCTATGGGTGATGATATTAAGGTAATGGACGATACAGCAATAGCACTTGCTAAGGATAATAAATTACCAATAGTAGTTTGCAATATGTTTGAAGAAGGTAATATTTTAAAAATTATTAAAGATGATTTTAGCAATTGCTCAATCGTAAAAAATTAATTAAAAGGAATAAAATGAGAACTGAACAAGTAGCAGCAAAAGCATTAGAAAAAGTAGGAAATGATAGATATATTCTATCTTTAATAGTAGCTAAAAGAGCTAGAGAATTAAGTGATGGTGCTGAACCTTTAGTAAAGGTTGAAAAAGGAAAAATGAAATTTACTGATATAGCAATGTTAGAAGTTGCTGAAGAAAAAATTATATTTGATGGTGTAATAAACGAATAAAAAAATGAAAAATATTCTAAGTTTTGAAACATTATTAGAAGACATTAAGCATTGTAATGATTTAAATAAAGCACGGGAATTATTGTATTCACTTTTTTCAAGCACTCCTATGCTTGAAAAAGCTTTAGATTTTTGTATAAAATCACATGAAGGACAATTTAGAAAAAGTGGAGAACCTTATTCTATTCATCCTATTTTAGTTGCGTGTTTTGTAGCTTTCTTTTCAAAAGATGAAAGTATGATTTTAGCAGCACTTTTGCACGATGTTGTAGAAGATACCGAATGCACTCAGGAAGAACTTGTAAAAATGTTCGGACATTCTGTGGGTATTTTAGTTGAAGGTATGACTAAAATAGTTGAGATTAGGGGAGATAATTTAGCTAGTTCAGAATCAAACGAAAAACTTAGAAAATCAGCAATGACTTTTAGAAATATGCTAATGGTTAGTATTGAAGATAGTAGGGTATTGCTTGTTAAATTATGTGATAGATTGCATAATATGCTAACTCTTGATGCGTTAAGAGAAGCAAAACAAAAAAGAATAGCTGAAGAAACTCTAATGGTATATGCACCAATTGCACATAGGTTAGGAATTTCTAGTATTAAAAATTACTTAGAAGATTTGAGCTTTAAATATCTAATGCCAGTAGAATTTAAAGAAATAGCAGATTATTTAAAGGCAAATAATGTGCAATTACAATTAACATTAAATGATTTTATTGAAAAAATAATTAATTTAATGCGTGATAACGGATATATTGAAGATGTAGATTTTAAAATAGAAAAAAGAATAAAACATGTATATTCTATTTTTTTAAAAATGCAAAGAAAAGGCGTTAGTATTGAAGAAGTGCTCGATTTATTGGGGATTAGAATTTTAGTAAAAGATGTTAAAGATTGTTATATAGTTTTAGGGCTTTTACATGTGCATTTCAATCCACTTGCTTCAAGATTTAAAGACTATATTGCCTTACCTAAGCAAAATGGTTACCAAACAATCCATACTACTTTATTTGACGCACAATCAATAATAGAAGCACAAATTAGAACATATAAAATGCACGAAACTGCAGAACTTGGAATTGCAGCACATTGGAAATATAAAAATGATAAAGAAGACTATAAAGCTGATTGGGTAAATGATATAGCAACCAATAGTTCTTTAGAAGAAAAAGACAATGATTTGGCATTTTATGAATACGCAAAAGATAGTTTATATGTTGAAGATATTGCAGTTTATTCTCCAAAAGGAGAGATTTTTACATTACCTAGAGGTTCGACTGCTCTTGATTTTGCTTTTGAAGTTCATTCACAAATTGGTCTTAAAGCAAGTCATGCTTATATAAACAGAGTAAAATCTCCATTGCTTACAAGTCTTAAAAATGGGGATATTGTAAGAATTGAGATAGATGATAACGCAAAACCAAGATGCTCTTGGCTTGATAGTGTAGTTACTGCTAGAGCCAAAGCTATGATTAAATCACATTGCAAGCAAAGAATTTCAAGTATAGACCAAAAAGCTGGGTTAAGAATTTTGCAAACTATTTTTAGTGCTGATGAAGAGAAGATAAATACTTGGATTGCAAATGAAAAACTATCAAAAAATGTTAAAAAATGCACTACAGATAATATTACTTTAAGTAAGGTTATAGATAGTCTTAAAAAATATTCAAAAAGAATTTGGCTAGTTAAAAATTATGATTTAAAAAAACAAAGAATAGAAAATCTTGTTGTATATTCAAACTACAAAATAAATAATGTGGATTTTGATTATTGTTGTAACCCAAAAAGAGGTGATGATATAGTTGCTTTTAAACATAATCATTCTGTTACAATTCATAATAAATTATGTGAAAGAGCAAGTAAATTAATGGAAGATTCTAAAGAAGAAATGGTGCTAATTAAATGGTCTAAGCATGCTCCTAAAAATTATAAAATGATTTTTTCTTTAGAGAATAAAAAAGGCACATTATTAGCATTATTAACAGAATTACTAAAACTACAAATCAATGTTAATAGTATTAATATTACAAAAAATGCTGATAGTTTATTGGAGTATTTTGAAATAGTTTTTGAAGTACCTGATAATCAAAATATAGAAATAGCAAAAGAAAAAATCAAAACAAAATGTAAAATCTATGAGTTTATATCATTAAAAGACGCTTATAGTGAATAAAGGATAAAGATGAATTTGAATGAAATTTATAATGATTTAGAACGCGGTGTATCAGAATTTATTGATTTAGAAAAAATTAAGAATTTGATTAAAAATTACTATGAAAAGGGCGAAGTATTTTATGTAAAAGCTGGATTTGACCCAACTGCACCTGATTTACATTTAGGTCATAGTGTTATTTTAAACAAAATGAGATTTTTACAAAATCATGGTGCTATAGTTCAATTCCTAATAGGAGATTTCACTGCTCAAATAGGTGATCCAACAGGCAAAAGTGCTACTAGAAAACAATTAAGCAAGGAAGAAGTTTTAAAAAATGCAAAAACCTATGAAGAGCAAGTTTTTAAAATTTTAGATAAAGAAAAAACTGAATTAAAATTTAATTCAACTTGGCTTAATGCTCTAGGAGCAGTTGGCATAGTTGAACTTACATCAACTTTTAGTGTAGCTAGAATGCTTGAGAGAGATGATTTTACGAAAAGATTTAAAGAACAAAGCCCTATATCAATTAGCGAATTTTTATATCCACTTTTACAAGGTTATGATAGCGTTGCATTAAAATGCGATATTGAAATGGGTGGAACTGACCAAAAATTTAATTTATTAATGGGTAGAACATTACAAAGAACTTATAATACAGGTAAAGAGCAAGGTATTATAATGTTACCACTTTTAGTAGGTCTTGATGGTGTTAATAAAATGAGTAAAAGTTTGGGTAATTATATCGGAGTTAGTGAAGAACCAAATTCTATGTATGCAAAATTACTTAGTATAAGTGATGAATTAATGAAAGAATATTACAATCTTTTAAGCTTTAAGACAACAAAAGAAATTAATGATATTTTTGACAATATTAAAAACAATACTCTACATCCAAAGGTTGCTAAAGAAAATTTGGCTTTAGAAATAGTTGAGAGATTTTGGGGTAAAGATTTAGCAATTAATGCGAAAAATGAGTTTGATAATATTCATAGTAAAAATGAAATTCCAAGTGATATTGCGGAGTTTAATTTTAATGAAGAACAATGGATTATAAAACTAATGCAAGATACTAATTTAGCAAGTTCAGGCAGTGAAGCAAGAAGAGCTATAAAAGCTAATTCTGTAAGTGTTAATGGAGAAAAAATTAGCGATGAACAACTAAAATTAAGCAATGGTGAATTTATAATTCAAGTTGGAAAAAGAAAATTTGCAAAAGTAATAATAAAAGGATAATAATGAGCTTACCAGAATTAAAAATAAGAAATTTTACATTAAAAGTGCCGGTATTTCAAGGAGGTATGGGACTTGGAATAAGTTGGGATAAATTAGCTGGTAATGTTAGTTTAAATGGAGCTTTAGGTATTATTAGTTCGGTTGGAACTGGGTTTTATGAAAATAGAGCACATATTAACAAAGAACTAAATGGCAAACCTTATGGAAGTGAGAATTTTTATTCTACAAAAGGACTTAATGCTGTAATTACTAATGCTAGAAAAATCTGCAACGACTCACCATTAGGCTGTAATATAATGCACGCGTCAAACGAATATGAAAGAATAGTAAAAGACGCTTGCAATGTCGGTTTTAATGCAATTATTAGTGGTGCAGGATTACCTACAAATTTGCCAGAATTTACTAAAGACTTTCCTGATGTTGCATTAATTCCTATTGTATCATCAGCAAAAGCTCTTAAAATAATTTGTAAAAGATGGACTCAAAGATACGATAGATTGCCTGATGCAGTTGTTCTTGAAGGGCCTTTAAGTGGTGGTCATCAAGGATTTACATACGAGCAATGTATAGACCCAAATTATCAATTAGAAAAATTAATTCCTGAAGTAAGAGCTGAACTTAATGAATGGGGAGATAATATTCCTTTAATTGCAGCTGGTGGAATTTGGAATAAAAATGACATTTTAAATGCTATTAGTTTAGGTGCAAATGGGGTTCAAATGGGAACAAGATTTATAGGAACTTATGAATGTGATGCTGCACTTGAATTTAAACAAGTATTATTAGATGCTAAAAAAGAAGATATAGAATTGCTAAAAAGTCCTGTTGGTTATCCTGCTCGTGGTATTAGAACAAACCTTCAAAAAATGATAGAAGAAGGCACTGCTCCTAAAATTTCTTGTATAGCAAATTGTGTTGCACCATGTGAGCGTGGTAGGGGCGCTAAAAAGGTAGGATATTGTATTGCCGAAAGACTTTATGATGCTTATAGTGGAAAAAAGGAAAGTGGATTATTTTTTACAGGTGCTAATGGATATAGATTAAATAAGTTAATTAGTGTTAAAGAGTTGATTGAAAAATTAGTTAATGGTGAAGATGAATAAAATCTTACTATTATTACTAAGCGTTGTTTTGTTTGCTAGTAGTTTAAATGAAGAATTTGTTAATTTTGATAAGAGTTTTTTATTATCTAGCAAAACAGAACAATTAGCAATTCATCAGAGATTAAAAACTATATATATTAAAAGTATAATTTCTGATGATATTGATACCAAAAAAGAAGTTTTAAAAAGAATTATTTTAAGTTCAAAAACATTAAAACTTGACTCATCTACATATCAAAAAGAATTACAAGATTTAGGTATTAATCCTAATAAGATTTCATTTAATAATATAAATAATACTGATGCAAAAAAGACTAAAGATATAGCTAAAGAGCAAAAATCAATTAATACTCAAAATACCAAAACACAAAATACTAAAACTACAACAAATACTTTAAATTCTAAAAATATAAATAGTCAAAATAAGCCAGAAACAAAACAAGAAGAAGTAAAAAAAACTTATATAACTAAAATTAATAAGGCAAATAATACAATAGAAATATCATTAAAAGGAGATTTTGATAATAATATAAAAAGTATTATCTATAATACAAAAGAATTAAAAAATAAAATATTGGAATTTAATGCTGCTTTAGATATAGGAAAACAAAATTTCATAGATAAAAATTATGAAATAAGTTTGGTTCAATTTAATCCGGAAAAAGTAAGATTTGTATTAAGGTCAAAATCTGATTTGAAATTAGATTATAAGATTGATAATAATGTTTTACTCATTACTATAGATGGTAATTTGCAAGAGCAAAATAAGCAAGAAAATACTACTCAAATAAAAAAATCTTTAGTTGAAGATAAAAAAGAATTAGATAATAATACTAAAGTAAATAATAATGTAAAAAATGCTACTACTAACGATAAAAACAAACAAGAAAGTAATATAAATACGAAGCTAGATAGTAATGATAATGCTACAAATAATATTACAAATGATAAAAACAAAAAACCTATAACAATTACAAAAGCCGTTAAAAAAGATAATGGGGTTTTATTGACTTTAAACAACTCTTTATCAAATGATGATATTAAAACTTTTAGCTATAGCAACAATCAAATCTTAGAATTTGACGCAGTTTTAAATGGTGGTAGGAAAAATTATGATTTTAAAACATACTCTATTAGTGTTTTACAATTTAATCCTAAAAAGGTAAGAGTGGTTTTATACTCTAAGAATACTAAAAAAATATTTTTTAATATAAATAATAATTCTTTAGAAGTAAGCACTGATGAGATTAGTGAAAAAGTTGAAGTTGGATTTAAAAAATCAAATTTATTAATTACTTTAGACGCAGGTCATGGTGGAAAAGATGTAGGTGCAACTGCTTTTGGCAGATATGAGAAAAACATTACTCTATCAATAGTTCTAAAATTAGAAAAAGCTCTAAAGAACAAAGGGTATAAAGTATTTTTAACAAGAAAAAAAGATGTTTATATAAATCTAAGAGATAGAACTAAAATGGCAAATGATAAAAAAAGTGATTTATTTATAAGTATTCACGCAAATTCTATCGGGGATAAGACAAAATTTGATAAAATATATGGAATTGAGACATATTTTCTCTCTCCAGCTAGAAGCGAAAGAAGTAAAAACGCAGCTGCAATAGAAAATAAAAGTGATATTGAAGAGATGAATTATTTTTCTAAACAAACTTTTTTGAATTTTTTAAATAGAGAAAAAATTATTTCATCTAATAAGTTAGCTATTGATATACAAGGTGGTATTTTAAATAATATACCTAAGGGATATTTAAAGCGAGATGGTGGCGTAAAAGAAGCTCCTTTTTGGGTTTTAGTTGGTGCTTTAATGCCTGCTGTTTTGATTGAAGTTGGCTATATATCACATCCTATTGAAGGTAAAAATATCGCAGATAGTGCTTATCAGGATTATTTGGTAAATGGTATTGTAAATGGAATTGAGAGTTATTTTGTTAAAAATAAATAAGGAAGTTTTATGAAAAAGGCGAATTGGATTTTAAAAAATGATGAGATTTTTTCTTTAGATTTTGATGATTTTTATTACAACATAAAAGAACCTTTAAAAGAAAGAAATGGAATTTATATAGATAATGCTTTTAGTAACGCATTTAATAAATTAACCATTTTAGAACTTGGTTTTGGATTGGGTTTAAATTTCTTTTTAAGCGCAAAAAGAGCTATTGATTTAGGCATAAAACTCCATTATGTAGCGATTGAAAATTATTACCAAAGTATTGATGACATAAGATATTTTTGTAATAAATTTGGTATAGAGTTAAATAATAATTTTATTAATGATTATCCACCTTGCAAAGATGGAATTTATAGAATAGAATTTGATGGCGTTGTTCTTGACTTGGTATTTCAAGATGTAAATATTGCTTTAAAAGATTTAGATTTTTTAGCTGATGTTGTATATGCTGATGGTTTTTCTCCTAATAAAAATAAAGAAATGTTTTCTAAAGAGACTTTAAAATATGTCAAAAAGCTATTAAAATTAACTGGTAAATTAGTTAGTTATAGTTCAAATTCTGATTTTAAAAAATCTTTAATTGAATTAGGATTTGAAATACACGATATTAATTTGGGAATAAAAAGAGAAAGCACTCTTGCTATATTAAAACATAAAGATTTGCAAGATGATATAGAAGGATATTTTCATAAAAATTATTTAGAAGTTAATAATATAGCAATTATTGGTGGTGGTATTGCAGGCGCTACAATAGCTTATGAACTATCAAAGTTAGGTAAAACTATTAGTGTATTTGAGCAAAGCCATACTTTAGCAAACGAAGGAAGCGGAAATAAAATAGGGTTATTAACAGCATTAATTCAAAATCCATCAAGTTTGTTAGGAGAATTTAGTCAGTTTTCGTTTTGGCATAGCTCAAAATTTTATAAAAAATTAGGCTATAACTTAGAAGGGATATTAGAGCACGCATATACTGATGAACTAAAAGAAAGATTTAAACTACAAAAGGATAATCCATTAATTAAATTACATTTTGATTTTGCATATTTAAAAGATGGTGGGACATTAGAACCTTGTAAATTAGTTCCTAAAATTTTTGCAAAATCTAATACTAGGATATTTTTAAATTATAAACTAAATAGTTTTAGAGAATTTTATGATAGAGTTGAGCTTGATTTTGATAATAAGACTATGATTTTTGATGCTGTAATATTTGCTAGTGGTGCATATTCTAAAGAAATCTTTAGTAATTTACCATTATCAGTAGTAAGAGGTCAGGCAACTTGGCTAAAAAACAAAATTAAATATAAGCACCCAATTAGCTCAAAAGCTTATATAACTGGAGCAAAAGATGGGATTATTTTATTAGGTGCTACTTATGATAGAAACTTAATTGCTGAAGCAAGTAGAGAGTATGATGATATTAATATAAATAATTTTAAAGAAATTTTTAAAGCTGATTTTAGTGATTTGGTAATAGGTAATAGGGTTGGTTATAGAAGTTATTCTTCAGATAGATTTCCTATTGTTGGAGCTTATTTTAATGAAGAAAAATATAAAAATCTTTATAAATCTTTACAATTTGATAAACATAAACCGCAAGTAAATTCTCCAAGAAGTAGGATTTTTATAAATACAGCTCATGGTTCAAGGGGTTTATCTAGTGCGATAACATCTGCAAGATTAATTGCTAGTTATTTTAACAACACACCTAGTGGAATGTTTAAAAGATACGAACACGCACTTCATCCTGCTAGATTTTTAATAAGGGATTTAAAAAAAGGCTTAGTTAAAGATTAGGAATTTAAATTTCTAATTTTGCTATTAAAAACTAATAACAATTCAATATTAATTTCTTTAAAAAAGCGTAATTTTTATATTTTAGTATTAAAAATATATATTGATTTAGCACAAACTTAATTATATTTTTTATTTAAAACTAGTGCGAAAAAATACCAAATAATTATTTAAAAATGTTAAAGTTAGGGCTATTAAATTATCAGGATTTGTATTGAAAAAGATTGTATTTTTATTAATTAGTGCTTTTGTTTTTTCAAAGGAATTAAGTGATGAAAAGTTATTTAAATTAGCCGAGACAATTAGCGGAAGAAATGTTGAGTGTAACGGACATGATTATTTTGTAAATTTAAATAATTATATAGATGAGCTAAATAAAGCTTATAATGATAAAAATATTTATCAAAATCCTATAAAAGATTATGATAAATATTATGATTATTTTCAATATTGGGCTTATCAAAGCATTGGCAATAAAAGATTATTTGATGAGTTTAATAATGAAATAAATAATTTTTGTAGCAATAACAAGGAGCATTTTATAAAGCTTTCTTCTAAAAATTATCAAAAATCTTGTGAGAATTTTACTCAAAGGCTAGGAATGAGAGCTTTTGGCTCTATTAATAAATTTATTAAGCTTGATGATATTTATATTGAATTTTTAAAGATAGAAAATCCAGAAGATAGCATTGCATATCTTAACGAAATTAGCCCAAATTATTATCAGTTAGATTTTTTATTAAAAATAGCTTTATTAGCTAAAAAAGATATGAAAATAATAGAGTTTTTAGCTAAAAATAATACAAATATTAATTCAGGTTATGAGAGTGCGATTTTTTATGCACTTGATTATTATGAAGCATTAGAATATTTATTAGAAAACAAAGCCAATGTTAATTATGTAAATGCTCTTGGTAAAAGTGCGATTTTTTATGCAGTTGAAATCAGTGATATTAAAACTATAAAATTACTTATAAAATATGGGGCTAATCTTAATTTACAACAAATTGATAGTGAAGAAGAGCTAAAAACAAATCTTCCTTATTATATTTCTTTTTGCTCTTACATTCATCCTGCAAAGACTTTGGTAATACACGCAGCGTCTTTAGCGAATTTAAATACCTTAAAATTGCTTATAGAAAATAAGGCTGATTATACGATAAGCGATAATTTTGGATTAAATGCACTAGATTATGCGATGATTTATAACAATAAAGAAAATATTGAGTATTTAAAAAAATTAGGATTAAAGGAGAAAGAACAATGAAAACAGCGTTTGTAACAGGTGCTAGTAGTGGTTTTGGAAAAGCGATTGCTAAAAGACTTTTAAAGAATAATTATAAAGTAGTAGTTCTTGCAAGACGCAAGGAAAAATTATTAGAATTTGAAAATGAATTTAAAAATAATGTATATATAGCAGAAGCTGATGTAAGAGATATAAATGCTTTAAAAAATGTTGTAAATAATTTACCTAATGATTTTAATAAAATTGATGTTTTAGTTAATTCAGCAGGATTAGCATTGGGTTTAGGAGAGTTTTATAAATTAGATTTAGCAGATATTGAAACTATGGTTGATACTAATATAAAAGGGCTTTTATATGTAACTCATTTGATTTTACCAAGAATGCTTGAAAACGGCGGACACATATTTAATTTTGGTTCAGTTGCTGCTAATAATCCTTATTTTGGTGGTAATGTATATGCAGGAACTAAAGCTTTTGTGGGTCAATTTAGCCACGCATTAAGAAATGATGTAAGAAAAAATAATATAAAAATTACTGATATTGCACCGGGATTATGTAAGACAGAATTTAGCGAAGTGCGTTTTAAAGGCGATAAAATTGCAGCTGATAAAGTTTATGAAAATACAAAATACCTTGATGCAGAAGATATTGCTGATGCAGTTATTAGTATTATTAATTTAAAAGACCATGTAAATATAAATAGAATAGAACTAATGCCTGTTACTCAAACTTGGGCAGGTTTTCACATACAAAAGGATAATGAATGAAATATTTAAAAATAGAAGGTAATGCAAAATTAAGTGGTAGCGTAGAAATTAGTGGAGCTAAAAATGCAGCTTTACCATTACTTGCTGCTGCTTTACTTATTAAAGGAAAATGCACTTTAACAAATCTTCCTTTAGTATCAGATATTAAGACTATGTTAAGATTGCTTGAGAATTTAGGAGCTACATATGAACTAAACAATCATAGCGTTACAATTGATTCAAGTAATGTATTTAATACAAAAGCACTTTATGATATTGTTCGCAAAATGCGTGCTAGCATATTGGTTTTAGGACCTTTGCTTAGTAGATTTAAAATTTGCGAAGTATCTTTACCAGGTGGCTGTGCTATAGGACAACGCCCAATTGATATGCACTTAAGTGCTTTAGAGAAAATGGGTGCTAATATTGAATTAGTTGATGGCTATGTAAAAGCTAGTGGAGAGTTGGTTGGAGCTAAAATACATTTTGATAAAATTTCTGTTGGTGCTACTGAAAATACAATTTTAGCAGCAGTTTATGCTAAAGGTGTAACTACTATAATAAATGCAGCTTGTGAACCTGAAATCGTTAATTTATGCGAGTTTTTGGTAAAAGCAGGTGTTAATATAAAAGGTATAGGGACAAATACTATTGAAATCACAGGAGTAACCAAATTAAATACTGATTTTACTTGCGAAATTATTCCTGATAGAATTGAAGCAGGAACATATCTTTGTGCAGGTGCTATTACAAAATCAAATATAGAAGTTAAAAATATAATTCCAGAGCATTTAGGTGCATTATTGTCAAAATTTGATGAAATGGGGATTAAATACGAAACTTTAAAAAATAGTATTAAAGTATATTCAAGCGATTATAAAGCGGCAAATATCAAAACTAGCGAATATCCAGGCTTTCCTACTGATATGCAAGCTCAATTTATGGCTTTATGTCTTAAGGCAAATGGAGAAAGCATTATTGATGAAAGATTATTTGAAAATCGTTTTATGCATGTAAGTGAGCTAAATCGTATGGGTGCAAATATCAAGCTAAATGGACATATTGCCAATGTTAAGACTTCTAATTTACAAGGTGCTGAAGTGATGGCAACTGATTTAAGAGCTAGTTCTGCATTAATTTTAGCTGCACTTGCTGCAAATGGGACTACTAATATTCATAGAATTTATCATTTAGAGCGTGGATATGAGAATTTGTGTGAGAAATTAAGTAAATTAGGTGCGAAATTAGTTGAATTAAAGGAAGAAGAATGACAATTAATGAAGCATTAGAAAATATAAAATCACTTAATCACACTCAAAGCACCGAAATTGTTAATTTATTTGATGCAAAAGGAAGAGTTTTAGCGAATGATTTTTATGCTAAATGTAACGCTCCTTTATTTACAAATTCTGCAATGGATGGCTATGCTTTAAAGGCTAGTGAGTTTAAAAATGGTCTTAAAGTTTTAAAGACTATTTTTGCAGGAGATATGAGTGAATGCGAGATTAAAAGTGGCGAATGTGTAAAGATTATGACAGGTGCAAGAGTGCCAAAGGGTGCTGATAGTGTTTTAATGGTTGAAAACTCTATTATTAAAGATGATTTAATGTATGCTACAAGTGATAATTTAAAAGTAGGTGAAGCTATAAGATATGAAGGTGAAGAATACAAAAAAGGCGAATTAATTATCAAAAAAGGCGTAATTACTGATGAAATTATTATGATTTTAGCTAGTAATGGAGTTTTTAATATTGAAGTTATTAAAGAAATAAAAGTTGGTATTTTTGCAAGTGGTCTTGAGATTATTGAGCCTTATTCAAATGGATTTGGTGTTTATAATTCTAATGCTTATGGAATTTATTCTGCTTTTAAGAGTTTTTCTAAACCTTATTATTTAGGGGTTTTAAAAGATGAATATGAGTTTGTTTTAAATTCTTTAAAAGGTGCTTTAGATAATTTTGATTTAGTTGTAAGTATCGGAGCTGCAAGTGTAGGTGATGCTGACTTTATCAAAAAAGCTTTAGATGAACTAGGTTTTAAGCCTATTTTTACTAAGGTAAAAATGAAACCTGCAGGTCCTGTTAGCTTATATTTTAAAGATAATAAATATATTTTGGTTTTACCGGGTAATCCTATGAGCGCTTATATTGGGGCTTTAATTTATGCAAGAGCTTTAATTTATAAAATGCAAGGAATTATATATGAAAAGCCAAGTTTTTTATATCCTATATCAATGGATTTAAAGATTAAAAATAATAAAGAAAATGTAGTTATTGGAAATATTATAAATGATACTTTTGTTCCATTTAATAATGCAAAACTTAGTAGCGGACAAATTACTCCATTAAATAAATGCACTCATTACATAATTTGTCCTATTGATTGTGATATTAAGCAAAACGATAAAGTAAGAGTTTATGAACAAAGTATTTAGTTTATTTGTATTAAGTGGGGTTTTGTTTGCTAATAATTTAAGCGATGAATTATTAAAACATTGGAAAAAACAAGATGAGTTTTTAGAAATAAAAAGTCTTAGTTTTAATCCTAATATTAATAATTGCAAAATTATTACATATCCAAATCTTAGCAAACAAGGATTTTTTAAAGCAAATTGCAATGATAAAGATATGCAAATATCTTTTAAATTACAAGCTCTTACTAAGGTTTATATTTTAAAAAAAGATGTCTTAAAGGATGAAGAAATAGGGCTATTTGATTTAAAAAGTGAAAAAATTGATTTTTTAAAATTACCTTATAATGCTTTAAGAACACTTGATAATAGTATTAAGTTTAAAAGCAAAGTAAGAGCAGGTAGTATTATAAAAACCTCTATGCTAATGCCAAATTATTTAATTAATAAAGATGATAGTGTAGTTGGTATTTTAGATGATGGAGATTTGAGTGTGTTTGTTGATTTAATAGCCTTGCAAAGTGGAGTAAAAGGTCAAAGAATTCGCCTTAAAAACACTCAAGGACACAATCTAACTGGCGAAATAATTAATGAAAAACAGGTCTTAATAAAATGAGATTTTTAGTAGCGATTAATGGAGCTAGTGGAGTTAATTTGGCTTTAAAATTAGCTAAGGTATTAAGCAAAGAAAATGAAGTGTATTTAATCCTTAGTAAAGGTGCTTTAAAGGTTTTAAAAGAAGAAAATAATAAAAAAATAAAAAAATACATTAAAAATACAAATATTACTCTTTTAAAAAATGATGATTTAGCTGCACCTGTATCAAGTGGAAGCTTTAAGCTTGATGCGGCGTTTTATTATGCTAGTAGTGATTTTTTAGCAAAGGCTAGTTATGGTTTTAGTGATACTTTAATTCTAAGAAGTTTTGCCGTAAATCTTAAAGAAAATAGAAAAATCATAATAGCTCCAAGAGAAATGCCATTAAATGAATTAATGCTTAAAAATATTTTAAAATTAAATAAATTAGGCTGTATAATAGCCCCTGCAATTTACGCTAAATATTCTAAGAGTTCTTTTAAAGAATTTGTAATAGGTAAATGGTGTGATTTGCTTGGAGTTGAATATAAAAAATTTAAAAGATGGAAAAGCGAATGAAAAAAGCAATTTATCCAGGCACATTTGATCCGATAACAAATGGGCATTTAGATGTAATAAAAAGGGCTTTAAAAATTTTTGATAAATTAATAATAGCAGTTGCTAAAAATGATAAAAAAAAGCCTGATTATGATTTAGAAACTAGGATTAATTTAGTAAAAAATGCAACAAGTGGATTAAATGTAGAAGTAATAGGGTTTGACAATTTATTAGTAGATTTTGCAAAAGAGCAAAAAATATATACCATTGTAAGGGGTTTAAGGGCTGTGAGTGATTTTGAATACGAGTTACAAATGCACTATGCAAATGCTGAATTAAACGAAGAAATTGACACTATTTATTTAATGCCAAGCCTTAAAAATGCCTTTATTTCAAGCTCAATTGTAAGAAGCATTAAAGCTCATGGTGGAGATATTTCAAAATTAGTCCCATCTAGTATTTTAAAGGATTTAAAATGAATTATTACGCTTTTGAAGGAATTGACACTCTAGGCAAAAGCACTCAAATTAAGCTTTTACAAGAATTACCAAATTCTTATTTTAAATTCCAGCCAATTTTTGTAAAAGAACCAGGTGAAACTACTTTGGGAATAAAATTAAGAGAATTGATTTTAAATGAAGAAATGAGTAAAAAGGCTAGAATGTTTTTGTTTTTAGCTGATAGGGCTGAATTATTTTCAAAAATTGATTTTACTAAAGAATTTATTATAGCTGATAGGAGTTTGTTTTCTCATTTAGCTTATGAGGTTGATAGTGATTACAAACAATTATTGGATTTTAATTTATTTGCAACTAATAATGTTTTACCTAATCATATAATATTTTTTAAAGGCAGTAAGGAATTATTAGAAAGTAGATTAAATAATAAAAGCCTTGATAAAATAGAGCAAAAAGGCGTAGAATATTTTTTAAAAGTTCAAGAAAATTATGAAGCGATTTTTAAAGCTTTAAATTTAAAAGTTTTTACAATAGATGCAAGTCTTAGTATAGATAAAATAAATACAATGATTAAGGAGTATATAAATGATACATGCAATTAAAGGAATGAATGATTTATTAGATGATGATGCGTTAATTTACGAAAAGATTATAAAAACTTGTGAAGAAGTAGCAAAAACTTATGGTTATAGCTATATTGAAGTGCCACATTTAGAAGTTACCCCGCTTTTTAAAAGAAGCGTAGGAGAAAGTAGCGATATAGTTGGTAAAGAAATGTATGAGTTTTTAGACAAAAGTGGAGATAGCGTATGTCTTAGACCTGAAGGAACTGCTGGGGTTGTAAGAGCTTTTATTGAGCATAAGATGGATAAAGCTGGAGTTGTTAAAAGATGGTTTTATCACGGCTCAATGTTTCGCTATGAAAAGCCACAAAGGGGTCGTTATAGAGAATTTCATCAATTTGGCTTAGAGTGTTTTAATATAGCTAATGTTTATGAAGACGCTAGTGTGATTATGATACTTGCTAAAATCTTTAAAAAACTTGATATTACTTATACTTTAAAAATCAATTCTTTAGGCTCGCCTGAATGCCTTCAAAACTATAGAAAAGCATTAAGAGAATATATTGCAAACATTGAAAATAGTTCTGGTTTTAAATTCTGTGCTGATTGTGCTAAAAGAACACAAACTAATGTTATTAGAGTATTAGATTGTAAAAACGATGAATGTGCTAAACACTTAATAAACGCTCCTAAATTAAGTGAGTTTTTAGATGATGAGAGTAGGGCTGATTTTATTAAATTACAAGAGATTTTAAAAGATAATGAGATTAGTTTTGTAATTGATGAAAGATTGGTTCGAGGGCTTGATTATTATTCAAAAACAGCATTTGAGTTTGAAAGTAGCGAAATAGGTGCAAAGGCTGCAATAGCTGGTGGTGGAAGATATGATTATTTGGTTGAGTATTTAGGCGGAGCTAAAAGCTATGGCGTTGGATTTGCTATGGGTGTTGAGCGTGTTATGGATATTTTAAGAAGTAAAAATATAGAGCAAAAATTACAAAATACTTATTTTTGTATATTAGATGAAGAATTATTGCCAATTGCTTATAAATTAGTTGATAATTTAAGAGAAAACGGAAAAACAATTAATCTAAATTACGAAGCAAAAAAATTAGCAAAACATTTAAATATAGCAAATAAACAAAACTATAAATACTTTATTGCAATTGGTAGTGATGAAGCTAGTAAAAATGAAGTATTTTTTAAAGATTTAGAAAGTGGCGAACAAAAAAGTATAAAATACGATGAATTAAAGGAAATTTTATGAATGATTATGGCATAGATATTTGGGGAGATGATAATTTTATCATTAAAAATGGCAAGGTATGTTTAAAATATGGAAGCGAACCTGCCATTATTGATATAGTAAATACTCTTTTAGATGATGGATATAAAGGTCCTATAATTTTAAGATTTAATCATTTGATTAAAAAACAAATAGAACAAATCTATATAAATTTTAATAATGCCATTAAAGAATTTGATTATCGTGGTAGTTTTAATGCTGTTTATCCACTAAAAGTCAATCAATTTCCTGGTTTTGTAAAAAGTCTTGTAAAACTTGGTAAAAATCTAAATTATGGTCTTGAAGCTGGTAGTAAAGGAGAATTATTATTAGCTATGGCTTATAACAACGAAAATGCTCCAATAACTGTTAATGGTTTTAAAGATAAAGAACTAATAACAATGGGCTTTATTGCTGCTGAAATGGGGCATAATATAACTTTAACTATTGAAGGTATTAATGAGCTTGAAGTAATTATCAAAACAGCAAAAGAGCGTTTTGGGATAAAACCAAAAATTGGTCTTAGAGTAAGGCTGCATTCTTTAGGTAGTGGCACTTGGGCTAAAAGTGGTGGGATTAATTCAAAATTTGGTCTAACATCAACTGAATTAATAGAAGCAGTAGGGCTTTTAAAAGAAAATGATTTATTAGATTGTTTTACCATGATACATTTTCATATAGGCTCACAAATTAATGAAATACATCCTTTAAAAAAAGCTTTAAGCGAAGCAGGAAATATTTATTTTGAATTACGCAAAATGGGTGCAAATAACCTTGAAAATATTGATATTGGTGGTGGTTTAGCAATTGAGTATTCACAATTTCAAAAGACTTCTCAAAGAAACTATACTTTAAGTGAATATGCAAATGATATTGTATTTATTCTAAAAACTCTTGCAGCACAAAAACAAGAAATAGAGCCAAATATTTATATAGAAAGTGGTCGTTTTGTAAGCGGTTCTCACGCAGTATTAGTAGCACCTGTTCTTGAACTATTTTCTCAAGAATATTCAGAAAGCAAAATGCAGTTAAAAGAAAAAAACCCACAATTAATAGATGAATTATGTGATTTATACAAAAATATAAAGCCAAGCAATGCAGTAGAATATATGCACGATAGTTATGACCATTTAGATAGTATTTTAACCTTATTTGACTTAGGATATGTAGATTTACAAGACCGCTCAAATGCCGAAATATTGGTTCATCTAATAGGTAAAAAAGCAGTTTCTATGCTAAGTCCAAAACATTTATTAAGAACTCAAAAAGAAGTTCAAGAAAGATATTTGGTCAATTTTTCAATGTTTCAAAGTTTGCCAGATTTTTGGGGCTTAGGGCAAGAATTTCCTATAATGCCACTTGATAGATTAGATACTCAACCAACAAGATCAGCTAGTATTTGGGATATAACTTGTGATAGTGATGGAGAAATATCGTTTGATGCTGCTAAGCGCCCTTTATTTTTACACGATGTTGATGTAGAGCAAGAAGATTATTTCTTAGGATTTTTCTTAGTTGGTGCTTATCAAGAAGTATTAGGAATGAAGCATAATTTATTTACCCATCCAACTCAAGTTAGTATTGATATTGATGATAAAGGTTATGAGATTGAAAGCATTATTGAAAGTCAATCAATTAGGGATATTTTAGAAGATTTAGACTACGATATTCGTGAAATTGATGAAAAAATTCAAGATAAAATAAATTCTTCGGAATTAATAAATGAAAAAACTAAAAAACATATTTTAGGTGAGCTTTTCATATTTATGCACGATAATGGATATTTAAAGAAAATTTAAAAGGAGAGAATATGCAATTTTCAGAAAAAATTAAAGGTTTAGAAGAATCAATAACTTTAGCAATTACAGCTAAGGCAAAATTACTAAAAGAGCAAGGTGTAAGAGTTATTAGTTTTAGTGCAGGAGAGCCTGACTTTGATACTCCGCAAGTTGTAAAAAATGCAGCTATTAAAGCGATAAATGATGGATGCGGAAAATACACTCCAGTATCTGGAACTACTGAAGTTTTAAAAGCAATTTGCACTAAGCTTAAAAAAGACCATAATTTAGATTATGAGACAAGTGAAGTAATAGCAAATGTTGGAGCTAAACATAGTTTATTTAATGCAATTCAAGCACTTGTTTGTGATGGTGATGAAGTAATAATCCCAGCTCCTTATTGGGTAACTTATCCAGAGCAAGTTAAGTATTCGGGTGGAGTTCCTGTGATTGTAACTCCTAAAAAAGATTTTAAAATCAGTGCTGATGAATTAAAAGCTGCAATTACACCTAAAACTAAAATATTAATATTAAATAATCCTAGTAATCCTAGTGGAGCTTTATATTCAAAAGATGAATTAATGGCATTAGCTAAAGTTTTAGAAGGCACTAGTATTGTTGTATTAGCTGATGAAATGTATGAAAAATTAGTTTATGATGGAGAATTTGTAGCGTTTGCAAGTTTAAGCGAAGATGCACTAAAACGCACGGTTACAATAAATGGACTTAGCAAATGCGCTGCAATGCCAGGATATAGATTTGGTTATAGTGCTAGTAAAAATAAAGAATTAAATAAATTAATGAAAAATCTTCAAGGTCAATGCACAAGTAATATTTGTAGCATAACTCAAGCTGCTGCAGTTCCTGCTTTAGTTGGAGAGATTGATAAAGATATTGAGATGATGAAAAAAGAATTCAAAAAAAGAAGAGATAAAGCTTGTGAAATGATTAATAGTATTAATGGGCTTAAATTAAGCGTAAAACCTAGCGGGGCGTTTTATTTATTTATTGATTGTTCTAGTATTAATCCTGATGATGTTGAGTTTTGTGCTAAGCTTTTAGATGATAAAAAAGTAGCTTGCGTGCCAGGAAGTGGATTTGGCATGAGTGGTTATTTTAGAATTTCTTACGCAACTTCAATGGAAAATATCATAGAAGGTATAGAAAAAATCGCAGAATTTGTAAAGGAATATAAGTGAGTAAAATCGCTATAAGTATTTTAAGTGGAGGGCTAGATAGCTGCGTTAGCACTGCTTGTGCTATAAATGAAGGCTATAAAGTAATAGCCCTTCATTTTAATTATAGTCAAAGAACAGAGCAAAGAGAATTACAAGCTTTTAATGAAATTTGCAAGTTTTATAATATAGAAAAATTAGTTGTGGATATGGATTTTTTCAAACAAATTGGCGGCTCTAGTTTAACTGATATGAGTTTAGAAATTCCAAAAGATGAATTAGGTAAAAATGGTGAATTGCCAAATACTTATGTGCCTTTTAGAAATGGGATTTTTTATAGTATTGCTGCTGCTGTTGCACAAAGATTTAATGCTAGTGCAATTTATACAGGCTTAGTTAGTGAGGATTCTAGCAATTATCCTGATACTACTTTAGGTTTCGTTGAAAAAACCGCTTCGTTTATAAAAGAAGGTAGTGGAGAAGATATTAAAATAATTACTCCTTTAATCAAGCTAAAAAAATCAGAAATAGTAAAACTTGGAATGAGCCTAAAAGCACCTTTAGAGCTTAGTTATAGTTGTTATGATAGTAATAATTTAGCTTGTGGTAAATGTGAATCTTGCCAATTAAGACTAAAAGGCTTTAGCGAAGCTGGATTTAATGATTTGATAAAATATCAGTAAGATAAGATTTAAAATAAGAATTTAAAATTCTTATTTTAAATTCTATTAAAAGGAAAAGTTATGCTAAAGGTTATTTCTAAGATTGATGGATATATCATTTCTTATATGTCTTTTTTGATGTTTTTTAAATATTTGTCTGATTATATTGCTTCAAATGTTTCAATTCAAATTCTTTTATCATTTGTGTTTATGTATTTAATCAAACTAGCCTATCAACAATTTTTAAAAATAGAATATAAAAATATACAAAATAAAAATCAGATTTTTTCTATGTTTAAAATAGGCTTATTGCCAGCTATTTTATTATATTTTTTATGTGTGGATTTTTACGAAGCTTTTTTTACTAATTATATGAGCTTTTTGTTTATTAAATTTCCTATTGTTTTTTTAAATTCTTTTTTAAATATTTTATTTTTCGTAATTTTAATAATTATTTTAGCTTTTGTTTTGGGTTATATTAAATACTCTCAAGATAAAGATTTAGCTAATAATTTATAATAATAATTTTAAATAAGTTCTAAAATTTATGAACTTATTTATTAATTTTTATATTAAATTTGCGTCTTTTAATATCTCTTTTATTGCTTCTGCACTATCTTTGCTTTTTAGATTTATGATTAATATATCATCAATATTTACAGAGTATTTTTTACCTGCGTATTTTATTATGGTTTTTTTGAGATTTTCCTTACCAAGTTCTGTAAATAAATCTTCGTAATAATAGCTAGAAATCACCATATTAATACTATCTTGTATATAATCATTTTCGTTATTAACATTATCTCCTATGATTTTTAAACTTAAAGTAATTTTTTTAAGCCCGTTTGATTTTGAATACAAATCGGTCTCAAAATTATTAATTTCTATACTATTTGCAAATGCAAAAATACTAAAAAATATTAGCATTATTTTTTTCATAATTGTTCCTTATCGCAAAATTGATAAAATGTCTTTACCACTTGATTTGTCTTTGCCTTTAGTCTAAACAAATTCTCATACGATTTATCACTTCCATTAAAAATAATTTTAAAATTATTAGGATTTGAACTTCTTGATAATGCAACATATAGCTGACCTTGTGCAAAAATCCTATCGCATTTGCAAATTAACTTATCAATACTCATTCCTTGACTTTTATGTATAGTAATAGCATATGATAATTTTAGTGGGAATGCTTTTAATATAGCATCAGGCTTGGTATCAACTAAATTAGGATTAACCCTATAGCTAGCTGCTATTTCAGGGTCATTAAAGTATAAAAATTCTTTAGGGTAAACTGAATAAATCATTCTATTAGATTTAATCTTTAATTCCTGCTCACTTTTATCCCACGCAATTATTTCTCCTTGCATTCCATTATAATAATTATCAGAATTATAAGTAAAAATAACTTTAGCTCCAATTTTAAAAATAAATTCTTCTTCAATTGGTTGAGCTTTTAGCCATTGTTTAAATTCTTTTTCTTGTTCTTCATTTAATTCTGTATTTTTTTTAATACTTGAGTTAAAAACATATTCTTCATCATCAATTTTTTTAAGTTTAGCATTATTTATATTTTTTGCTTCTTCATTGGTGCCACAAATAATTGTATAATCATCATAATTATTTATATCATCTTGAATTTTATACTTTTTAAAATACTCTATGCAAGTATTAGTTATATTGCCAATCCTAATACTTCTTAGATTTTCATAAAATTCCTTATCTTCCATTCTGTGCTGGGTAATTAACTCAATCACCTTAAAATTACATTCATTCCAATATTTAGAGCAAAAAGCATAATTTCCATCGGATTTTACAGGTTCGAGTTGATAAAAATCTCCAACTATTAGTAATTTTATATTGCTATAACCAAAAAGCCTTGAATAAATCATATCAAAAACATCACTACTAATCATTGAAATTTCATCAATTATTATTAAATCTATATTTGATAAAGACTTATTTAAAGCCATTAAATCATCTTTACTTGTTTTTAGCTCATTAATGTTTTTTGCAAGTCTTAGTTTAAAAAATCTATGAACAGTGTCTCCACCAATATTAATAGCAGCAAGTGCAGTGCTTGCTAAGACTATGGTTTTAAAAGCTTCACTTTTTATTATTTTTTCTATGGTGTAGGATTTTCCAACTCCTGCACCACCTGTTAAAAATACATTTCTTCCTTGCTTTAATAAATCAATGATATGTTTAATTTGATTCATCTAAGATATTTACTTTATAGTTTTTAGTAGTAAGATTATTTAATCTTAACATTAAATCATCAAAATTATCTCCATCATAAGGATAAAAAGCTACACAATCTCTTGCTTTAGTATTTAAAAAATCATATATTTCATTACTTATTATTTGTGTTTTTTCTTTACTTGTTCCAGAAAATAATATTATTATTCCACTATCTAGTTCAAATACACAATCAGTTTTTCTTAAAATACTAGCAATTACTTTTCTATGCTCTTCATCAGGGCTTTTGATATAAGTAAGACAAAATTCAAAATCTATATCATAAAAATACCTATAAATATTAGCAGTAAAAAATTCTACAACTTTTCTCATATCTTCTTTTTTAAACATTTGCATAACACAACTCCTTTTTATTCATTTCTTAAAGTTTTTAATACATCAATTTTACTTGCTTTATATGCTGGATAAAGTGATGATAACACTACTATTAAACTAGCACCTAAAATAATAAAACAAAAATCACTTATACTTAAATTAATAGGTAATTTTGAACTACCATAAACATCAGCTGGTAAAGAAATAATATCAAAAGTATCTAAAAACCAAAGTCCAAAAAATCCTAATAAACAACCAAAAATAATTCCAACAAATCCTATAAAACAACCAATGGTAAAAAATGATTTTTGTATTTCGCTTTTGCTTGTTCCTAACGCTAAAAGTAGGGCTATTTCATTTCTTCTATTTAAAACTATCATAAATAAAGAAGTAATTATGTTTAAACTAGCAATAATTACTATCATCATTAAAATAAAAAATAATGCTTTTTTTTCTAAATCAATTGCACTTAAAATATTGCCGTTTTGTTCCCACCAGCCAACTAAAAAATAATTATTTTTGTATTTTTCATTTAATTTTTTAATTTCTTCTTTAGGATTTGCAGTATCTATATGAATGCCTGTAATGTCATTATTTTTTAATACCTTTTGTAAATCTTTAATATCTACATATACATATGATGAATCATAAGCATTTAGACCTGAATGAAAAGTATTATTTACATAAAAACTTTTTATATTAGGTGTAATACTAAAAGCATTTGCATTAAGATTTGTAAAAATTATATGTATTTTATCTTCTTTATTAACTTCTAATCTTGAAGCTAGTAAATTGCCTAAAATTGCGGGGAATTTCAAATTAGAATTTAAATAATAATCTTTAAAAATTTTATTTACTTCTTTTTCTTTTTCAAAATCAATCCCAAAAATTATAGCACCTCTCATTTCATTACCATATTTAATAGCGGCTTGTGTTTGAATAAAAGGACTGATTTTATAATCTTTACTTAATTCATTTATTAATTCTTCATCAATTAATGTGGTTTTAGGATATAAAGTAATTGGATAATTCATAGTAAGTAATTTATCAATAAAGCTTTTATTCATTCCATTCATTACTGCCATAGTTATTATTAAAACACAAACTCCTAAAGCTACTCCGATAAAAGCAAGTAGCTTAGTAATCATAATAAATGGCATTGATTTATCAAATCTTAGGTATTTAAAAAGCAAGTATCTAATCATAAATATTTCTTCATTACTTCTGCAATTTGTGTCTCTGTAGCATCTTTAATAATCAAATCTGCAAAATCTAAATTCTTTTTAGCGTGTTTATTGCCTAAAAATAACATTATAAAAGTATTTGGATTTTCGCTTTTTACTTGATTAATATTGCTAACTAAACTTTCATAATCAAATAAAATAGCCTCATATCCAATGGCAATGATTTTATAATTATTTTTTAGTTCATCTTTAAATGAACTTATACTATCTACTTTTTTATTCAATTTTGCGTGTTTATTTGCGATATGATATAAATAATCACTTTGCATATCAGAACTAAGCAATATTAATACATCGTTTTGGTAATTTGTTGTATTCATATCACTCTTATAATCATTTAGCATTGTTACTAAAATATTTTTTAATTTATTTTTATTAAAAGGTCTTTTTAAAAAACTATCTTTATTGCAATTTTCACTTAAGATAATTGTATTTTTTTCTTTATAATTAAAATTTTCATCAGCTATAACGCAGGCATAATTTGAAAAATCATTAATTTTTGTATAAAAATCAACACTAATTCCGTATTGATTTAGTAATGTTTCTAGCAAAAAGTTTTCTAATAAATCATTATTTAAAATAGCTATTTTTGCACTTGCAAAATTAGGATTTAACTCATTATCAAAATTATCGTAATTAGTTTCGTATGTAATTGTAGTTTTTGTTAAAGAGTATATATTTTGAATATTATCTTCATTATGCTTTTCTATTAATTCTTTAATTTGATTTAAATTCTTATCATTTGTATAAGATAACACGGCATTTATATTCTTTAATTGTTTAGCATTATCAATTAAATGCTTATGTAAAAATTCGTTGTGATTTTGCAAAGCCATCATTTTTTGTTTGATTTTACCAACCTCATCAACGATTAATCTTAAATTCTTATTCAAATCTAAGTTATCGCTATTAGCACCTAAACTTTTTAAAATTTCTTTTAAAATATTTATTTTTTGGTTAGCACTTTTTTTTCTAATTAATGCAGCCATAAAACTAACAGCATTAAATATCAAAATTATTGCTAGAATAATTGTAAAAATTGTTTGATTTAATAGGTTTTCTATAAATAAACTTGCTATTAAAATAGCACATAATAATATATTAAACAAGCTTGGGAACACAACAATCCTTTATATAATTTAGAGCATAATTATGTCTATTAAATTAAATGATTACTTAATAATTTGGCTAATTTTCGTTGCTACATTTTTATTTGTTACTTTTGCTATTTCATCATAACTTGCATTGTATATATTTTCATAATTTTCAAAGTATTTTAATAATTTTACGATACTAGCTTTTGAAATTCCAATTTGCTCTAATTTTGATGATTTTATATCTTGCTTTCTTTTTGCGTTTTGATGGCAAGTAATTGCAAATCTATGAGCTTCATCTCTTAGTTTTTGAATAAATTGCAATATTTCATCACTTGTTTTAAGATTAAATTCTTTATCCTTAAAATGTATTTTATCCCTAGCAGCACCTTTTGCTCTATGTGCTAAATGATTTAATTTTTCTTTAGAAATTGCAATTACATCTAAATTGATTTCATTTTGAGCTAAAAGCTCGTTTGCTAAATCTAATAAAGCCTTTCCACCATCTATAATCCACAAATCAGGACAGGCTGATTTATCAAAAGAATTTATCCTTCTAGTAAGCATTTCTCTCATTTGTTCATAATCGTTATTGCTAGTAAGATTAAATCTTTTATAATTATTTTTATTAAAACTATTAGAAAACACATCATAACTAACTAAAGCTCCGATTATTGCTTGACCTTGAAAATGTGAATTATCAAATACTTCAATATTATAAGGAGTATTGCTAAGATTAAAAAAGCTTTTTAGTTTATTTGCTATATTATTTTCAGTCTTTTCAAGATTTATTAAAGCATTGTTTTTAGCTAATTGAATTAGTTTTTTTATCTCTAAAGTTTTTGCGATTTTTATATTTACTTTATGATTTGCAAGATTGCTTAAATATTCTTCTAAGAGTTCTATATTTTCATTGTGATTTTCTATATAAATATTATTTGGAATTATTCCTTCTTTATAGTTTGCTAGTATTAATTGGGTTAAAAAATCACCTTCTTTATTAGATATTTTTTCATTTATTACGCTTATTACTTTTCCGTGATTTATCACTAATCTAGTGCTTGATAAAAATTCATTATTATTGGTTATTGCAAATACATCAAAACTAACATCTTTTGCCAAATCCACTTCAATTTCTTGATTTAAATTCTTTATATGATTTATCATATCTCTTATTTTTGCCGCTTCTTCGTAGTTTTCATTATCAGCATATCTAAACATTTTTTCATTTAAAGTTTGTAGCATTTGTTTTGGATTTTTTAGAGCTTGTAGGGCTTGTTTTAAGATATTTTCATATTCATCTTTAACACTAAACTCACAAGGAGCTAAACATCTTGACATATCATAAAATATACATCTTTTTTTACAGCTTTTCATTTGTCTTAATGGATAACACAAATACAATGCTTCTAACAAATCCTTAGCCCCACTAGCATAAGGCCCATAATATTTAGTCAGTGGGTCTTTTTTAACCTTTCTAGTTATCTCAAATCTTGGATAAGCTTCTTTTAAATCACAGCAAATATATGGATAAGTCTTATCATCTCTTAATAAAATATTATATTTTGGTCGCATTTGTTTAATTAATGAATTTTCTAAAATCAGTGCGTCTAATTCACTATTTGTAGCGGTATATTCTAAATTATTTGCTTCTTCAATTAATTTTATAATTCTAGGAGAGTTTTTAGGATTTGCTCTAAGGCTTGGAGTAAAGGCAAAATAGCTTTTAACTCTTTTTTTTAAATCTTTTGCTTTACCTACATAAAGCAAGGTATTATTATGATAATATCTATAAACTCCAGAAGAATTTGGTAATGATTTAATTTTGTCTAAGAGATTTGATTTTTGCATTTGTTTTTTTGATACTTTCTTTTAGATTATTTATTAATATTTTTTGCTCTTCATATATCGCTAGATTTTGAAAATTCTCACACATTAAGTCTTTTAAAAATATTTTTGGTTGTTTTGATTTTTCATAATCAATATATGCTTTTAAAATAGCATTAGAATTAATTATAATTTCTTCTTCAAATAGATTTAAAATAGCAGCGTCCTTTGGATTAATTCTTTTATATATTTTAATATGTTCTTTTAATGTTTTTATAGTTGAATCATTTCTTAAATCTTGTGCTAAAGTCGGATGATAAACTCTAATTCTAAAGCAATTTTTATTATATTTTTTAAATACATCACAAACTACACCTTTTTGAGTTAATTTATATTTAAGGTCAGGTGGCATACTTAAAATAAATAATTTTAATTGCTTATTAATCTTTAAAAATAAAAGGTTTTTATTATGAGAAGAAAGAATATTATGAATATTTTCAATGTTTTTAAATTCCACCATATTGTTTTACTTGCTGCCTTGTTGTTTTCTGCTTGTGGGTATAAAAGCGACCCAAGTTATTATAATAACAAGTCAACGCAAACGCAAAAATTACCCTTTGTTGAATTAGAGTAAATAATATCTATCATTTTTTTAAAAGGAGCTTTTATGGAAATTACATTTTCATGGGCGGGAATTTTATGTTTAGTGATATTTATCATCGGTTACTATTTTATCGCAGCTGAAGATAAATATCATATAAATAAAACAAAACCTGCAATATTTATTGGAACTTTAATGTTTATTATTTTAGGGCTTTATTTGTGTCTAAATGGAAAAAGCACAGAGCCATTAGAACATGAAGTAAAGGATTTAATAGAAGAGATTGCTGAAATAGTGTTTTTCTTAATGGTTGCTATGACTTATATTGAAGCTTTAATTGAGCGTAATGTGTTTAATACCTTAAAATATAAGCTTGTAACAAAGGGATATACTTATAGAAAATTATTTTGGCTAACTGGGCTTTTAGCATTTTTCATATCTCCTGTTGCTGATAATTTAACTACAGCTTTAATTCTTTCAACCGTTTTACTTACAATTGACAATCAAAAAAAGGAATTTTTAGTTCCTGGTGCTATAAATATAGTTGTAGCTGCAAATGCAGGTGGAGCTTGGAGTCCTTTTGGAGATATTACAACTCTTATGGTTTGGACTGCTGGTAAAAGTCCTTTTATAGACTTTTTCGCATTATTTCCTGCTAGTTTCCTTGGTTGGTGGCTTACTGCGTTTTTATTAAGTAAATTTGTTCCAAATGTAAAACCTAATTTTGATGAAAAATCTTTAAAAGTTGAGCGTATAAAAGATGGTGGAAAAATCATTATTTTCTTAGGTGCTTTAACGATTTTTAGTGCAGTTTTAATGCACTCATTATTTGGCTTACCTGCTATGTGGGGAATGATGTTTGGCTTATCACTTTTAAGTCTTTATACTTATAGATTTAATGTCGCTCGTGGCAAAAAAGATATAAATATATTTTCATATATGACTAAAATTGAAATGGATACATTGTTATTTTTCTTCGGTATTTTAGCTGCTGTTGGAGCGCTTCATTTTGCAGGTTGGCTAGCTTATGCTTCAAGATTATATGATTTTGCTGGAGTTATGAGCACAAATATTGGAGTTGGGTTTTTAAGTGCAGTAGTTGATAATGTGCCTGTAATGAGTGCAGTTTTAAAAGCAAATCCAAATATGAATATAGATGATTGGCTTTTAGTAACTCTAACGGCTGGAATAGGTGGCTCATTAATTAGTTTTGGTTCTGCTGCTGGGGTTGGAGTAATGGGAAAAATGCGTGGAATTTATACCTTTGGCTCTCATATGAAATATGCTTGGACTGTTTTATTAGGTTATGTTCTAAGTGTTATTGTTTGGTGGTTACAATTTGAATATTTTGATTTATATTAGGAAAGGAAATTAATGGAAAAAGCAGATATTTTAGTGCTTGACTTTGGGTCGCAATATACCCAACTTATTGCTAGAAGACTTAGAGAGCAAGGAGTTTATACACTTATTTTACCATTTAATATTAGTGCGAATGATATTAAAAATTATGAGCCTAAAGGTATTATTTTAAGTGGTGGTCCTGCTAGTGTTTATGCAAATGATGCTTATTTTTGCGATAAAGAAATTTTTGATTTAGGTTTGCCGATTTTAGGGATTTGTTATGGAATGCAGTTAATGGCTCATCATTTTGGAGCAGTTGTTGCACCTGCAGGGCATAAAGAATATGGTAAAGCTAAAATTAGCATTCAAGAAGATAGTTGTTTATTTAAAAACTTACCTAAATCTCAAGTGGTTTGGATGAGCCATTCTGATAAGGTTGAGAATTTACCAGCAGGATTTAAAACTATTGCTGTTAGTGATAATAGTCCATTTTGCGTATATGGTAATGATGAGAAAAAAATGTATGCCTTACAATTTCATCCTGAAGTTCAACATAGTGAATTTGGTAAAAATATTCTTAAAAACTTTGCAAAATATGTTTGTAATTGCGAAAGCGTTTGGAATATGGGTTCATTTGCTAAGACACAAATTGAGAAAATTAAAGAGCAGGTTGGAGATAAAAAGGTTCTTTGTGCAATTAGTGGTGGTGTAGATAGTAGCGTTGTGGCTGCATTGCTTGCTAGTGCTATTAAAGAACAAACTATTTTAGTTTTTGTTGATACTGGATTGCTTAGAAAAAATGAAAAAGAGCAAGTAGAAAGTATGCTTAAATTAAAATTTGGAATAGAATTAAATACAATTGATGCAAGAGAAATTTTCTTAAAAAAATTAAAAGGTGTAACAGACCCAGAAACTAAGCGTAAAATTATCGGAAATACCTTCATTGAAATATTTGAAGATTTTGCAAAAAAACAAGAAGGTGTTGAATTTTTAGCTCAAGGCACTTTATATACTGATATTATTGAAAGTAGCGTTGTAGGTAGCTCAAAAACAATTAAGAGCCATCACAATGTAGGTGGCTTACCTGAAAAGATGAATTTAAAATTAGTTGAACCTTTAAAAGAAATATTTAAAGACGAAGTAAGATTGCTTGGACTTGAATTAGGTCTTACTAAAGACTTAGTATATCGCCATCCTTTCCCAGGTCCAGGACTTGCAATTAGAATTATGGGTGAAGTAAATGAAGAAAGCCTAAATATCTTAAAAGAAGCTGATGATATTTTTATTCAAGAACTTAAAGCAAATGGTTATTATGATAAAACTTGGCAAGCATTTTGCGTATTGTTAAATGTAAGAAGCGTTGGAGTAATGGGTGATAATAGAACCTATGATAACGCAATAGCTTTAAGAGCAGTTGATGCAAGTGATGGTATGACAGCTACATTTTCTCATTTACCTTATGAATTATTAGAGAATGTAAGTAGAAGAATTATAAACGAAGTTAATGGAATTAATAGAGTAGTTTATGATATTTCTAGTAAGCCACCTGCAACTATAGAATGGGAATAAAATTCCAAATAACTCTAGCTTAATTAATACCTAAGCTAGGGTTAATAAAACTCTTTTAAAAACATTTAAATCCTTTTATAAAAATATCAAGCTTTTTAATGAGAAGATTTTAATATAAAATAAATTATATTAATAAAAATTAGAATTTTAATTGTATTTTATGTATTTTAAATACTATTCAAGCAAAAAAAGGTAAAACTATGAAATGTATTGGTAAAATTTTTAATATTTTAAAACTTATCATAGGTATTTTGAAAAATATTTTTCTTGCTTTATTTATAATTTTTTTTATACATCTTGTATCTTTAATTTATATCAATGTTTGTAATGATATATTATTGCTTTGCACGATAGTTTTTGCTTTTCTTTATTTGTTAATGTCAATGATTATAAGAGATTATAAACCTTCTAAAAAAGTTTTATATATTTTTATTACTTTATCAACTTTGCTAATAATTTCACAATTTTATATAACACATATAAAAGAACCAAATGAATTAATAAAAATGATTATAAGTTCTAATAAAGGGTATTTTACAGATGGAAAGAAAGGCGGATATATCTATGTGATAAAAAATGATTTAGATTTATTTGATTATGTTAATACAAAAATAAGAGATAATACTAAAAAATATTTTGAGGATAGTGGATTTAAACAAATTAAATTTAAAAATAATGTTTATTCTTGCAAGAAGATTATAAAAGGTCAATATTATGATATAACATTCGTTAGTAATGAAACGGACAATGGTATTGTAGCGAAATATATTGTAATAGAATACGAGCCATTTCTTGGAACAGAATATATACAAGATTTATTTTAATAAAAAAGGCAAGTAATGAAAAACTATATTAATATGCTAATATCTTGGGTTATTATTAATTTAAATAGCAAGGATAAAGCTTTAATAGATTTTGATTATTTTAAAGCTATGTTTTTTCCATTTTCTTATTTGAAGATTAGTATTTATAGATTTTTATTATTCTTGTTTTATTTATCGCTTTATTATTCTGTTGATCTAGGGCTTTTAACTAAAGCATTTTCACATAACTCAAATGATAGCTATATATTTTTCAACATAATTTTTACAATTATTCATTTTTTATTACTGCCTTATATGTGGTTTTTTGCTAGTTTTAAAAATAAAATTTCACATAAAATCAATATTGAATATGCGTATATAAGTTTGATTTTTATTGTTGCATTATTGTATCTTTTTTATAATATTTTTCCTAGTTTTAGCTTATTAGTTATATCTTTAATAATACATATTGTGTGTTATTTTTTTAGAGTTAAGACAATTTATTTATTCTTTTTAACTATTGCTATTTTTATTACTTATTATCAACAATTTTATAAAATATTTTCAAAAGAAGTTATTTTAAATATTAATTTGTTTTATATGTATTTAGCTCTTGCAATAAATTATATTTACAATAAAATTATTTCAAAACTAAAATAATATAATGCGAGAATATATGGCTTTTAAAAATGATTTTATTGTATTTATAAAAAATATACTTTTTTATCTAACTTGGTTTTTCTTTTTCGTAGCTTTAGCTTTATTTTATTTAATCTATATAAATCCATTGAGTTTTAATAATCACTTGGATTTTAATTTATTTGATAATTTCAAGCCTATCTTTTATGCTTTATTACATAATTTCTAAAAGGCTAAAAAACTTTGAAATATATTTAAAAGATAGATTTTGTAGTGTTTTAAAATATTTTTCATTTAATATAATGTTTATTGCTTTAGCTAATGCTTTATTTAATCTTTATGTAAAAAATGATTTTATTTTAAATATTATTTATGCGGTTTTATTTTTCATAATTTATAAATTAGTTGGTAAAAATACAATTAAATACCAAGCACTTATTTTAGCTATCTTACTAGTATTTTGCGCCTATAAATATTATGATTATTTTTTAAAACTGCCAAATGAACTTGTAATGCAGATTATAAAAGCTAAAAAGATTAATTTTGATGATTATTTTTTATTAGATGATATTAATTTAATCAATGCACTTAATAAAAACATAAAGGATAAAAGCCCTTATGAAGTTTATGAATATTTTAAAGAATTTAAAATGCTAAGGTGTTATAAAAATGCTAATATTTGTTATAAAAATGTAGTGTTTGGTAAGACTATTTTCATAGCTTTAATTTATAAAGATAAAGTAATCCAAGAAATTCATTATAAGTTATATAAGTAGGATTTGCTTATTTTGTGTAAAGTAGATTTATTTTCTATCTGCTTTATAATATATTTTATTTATTTGATTATCTTGCAATTTTATTGCTATATCAACTGGGTTTTTATAAATAGTATCTTGAAAATACAGCATATTATTTTTCTCATTTTTTCTAAATCCATATTCTTTTAGATATTTAAGAATTTCATCATTGTTTTTATCTAATAATACAGCGTTGAGTTCTTTTGTAGTAACTTCATTTATTATGCAATATATTTGATTTTCTAGGCAAGTTTTATTAGCATTTATGATTTTTGCTATTAAGTCATTTGGCTCTTTTATAAAAAATTCATAGTATTTATAAGCAGATACTAAAGCTAAAATTATTAAAAAGTATTTATTAAATTTAATCTCATCTAATCTCTTTTTAATACTTCCATAAATAGCAGAAAGCAAAATTGCAGATATAAAATAATAAGCAAAATTAAAGCCCATAAAAAGCTCAATCAAACCAACAACTACGCATAACCAAGATAAATAATAAGATAAATATTGTAAGAGTTTTATAATTTTATGCAACATTTCACTACTTTTTAATACAAGTATTATAAATATTTAGGATTTACCTAAGTAAATCCTTATTTTTTAGATAGTTCGTTTATCATATCTATAAGCATTTGTGGAGATTTTGCATAAGCTAAATTGATTACATATTTTCCATTTACAATAAAGGTTGGAGTTCCGTAAGTATTAGCAATTTCATTTGCAATATCAGTTGAGCTTAATAAATATTTTCCTTCAGGGCTTTGCAAGAAACTTTCTAATTTTTTCTTTGAAATTCCAAGAATACTTAGACCAGATTTATAAAATTCATCAAGATTATTATTCCAAGTTGATTTATTTTTAAACATTTCAACAAAATAAACGCTACTAATTTTATCATATAGGCTATTTTTATCAATCAAGCTAATTTTATTTTTTTCATCTTGATAATGTGCGTATGCAAGTAAATTAGCCATTTCTTGACCAAATTTTCCCCAAGTTTTTACCATCATTAATCTAATATCTAAATCTTTTAATTGCTCTTTTATTAATCCTAAAGTATTGTGATTGTGGTGTAAATAACAATGCGAACATTGATAAGACCATATTTCTGTTAAAGAATTATCAGAATTTGGGATTGGATTTTCAAGCACATTGTATTCTACACCTTCACTTAAGGCAAATAAGTTTGAACTAACAAGCAACACTAAAGCTAACTTTTTAATTTGTTTTAACATTTTTTCTCCTTAAAAAAAATTGCATAAATATATAAAATTTTAATTAATAAAAATTTTCTATTAGAAATGATAATGATTAACAAAATATCGTATAATAATGGTTCAATTTAAAAAAAAGGATAAAAAAATGAAAAAGATATTTTCTTCAATCATCGCTACTGCGATTTTAGGCTCAAGTGCTTATGCAATTACTATTGATGAAGCTAGTGTAAAAGCTCATTTTACTGGTTTTAAAATGGAAAAAAAATTAGGTGTTCCTGGTGTTATTGATGATGCTAAATTTGAATTTAGCAAAACAAGTGGCTCTGTTGTAGATATTTTAAATGGAACTAAAGCAAGTATGGATTTTGCTAACGAAAATACAAAAGATAAAATTCGTGAAAACAATATCCATAGAACTTATATTGCAAATTTAAAAAATAGCAAAATTGAAGCTAGTTTAAAAGATGTAAAAGGTGATGAAACAAGTGGTAGTGCTACAGGTGTAATCACATTTAATGATATTACAAAAGAAATTCCAATGACTTATAGCGTAGCTGATGGTAAATTAGTTGTAAAAGGAGTAATAAATATGAATACTGATTTTAATACAACTGAAGCATTTACAGCACTTTCAACTGATAAACAAATCTCGGCACTTCACGGAAAGAAAACTCACGAAGAAGTTGAAATTTATTTTGATGTAGATGTTAAATAATCTTTAAAGGCTAGAATACTAGCCTTTAAAAAACTTAAGGATTATTTAAATTGATTTTAATAGATTGTATTGATATTGATAAAGCTTACGGCGAAAAAGTTATTTTAAAAAATGTAAATTTTAGTATAAACGATGGCGAAAAAATCGCAATAATAGGTAAAAACGGGCAGGGCAAATCTACATTTTTAAAAATAATTACTAAAGAAATAGAACCTGATAATGGTAGGGTTTTGATTAATTCAAGTATAAATTTTTCTATGCTTTCTCAAAGCATTAATATAGATTATAATCTTAGCGTAGATGAATATATTAAATTAGAATTAGGCGATATTTTTAATGCTTTAAGCGAATATAATGAGATTAATTCTAAACTATCAACTAATCCAAATGATAAAGAATTATTACAAAAACAACAAATTTTATTTGATTTAATAGAGAGCAAGGACGCTTGGAGTATTGATAGTAAAATAAATAGAGCTTTAAAAGAATTTGAATTAAGTAGTTTTATAAATAGAAATCTAGCAAGTCTTAGTGGTGGAGAATTAAGAAGATTAAGCCTTGCTTGTATGCTGCTTAAATCTCCTGATATTTTGATTTTAGATGAGCCTACGAACCACTTAGATGTAACTATGTGTAAATACCTTGAAGATATGTTAAAAGCTAGTAAAAAATGTGTTATTTTTATAAGTCACGATAGATATTTTATAGACAACATTGCAAGTAAATGCGTAGAAATAGAAGATGCAAAATTAAGAGAATTTGAAGGTGGGTATTCAAATTATTTACAAGCTAAGGCAAGATTACTAGAAAGCCTTAATAAAAGCTATGAAACCTTAGTAAAACAATTAAAAAGCGAAGAAGAATGGTTGCGTCGTGGGGTAAAAGCAAGGCTTAAGCGAAATGAAGGCAGAAAAGAGCGTATTTTTAAAATGCGTGAAGAGGCTAAAAAAAATCCTAGTATTTTGAATAGACTAAGAGTTGAACTTGCCCGTGCAAGTGATATAAAATCAAATCCACTCATAGCAAATAAGAAAAAAATGCTTTTTGAATTACACGATATTAGCCTAACGCTAGGCGAAAAATTATTATTTAAGCCATTTAATGCAAGGATTTTACAAGGTGAAAAAATAGCAATTGTAGGCAAAAACGGCTGTGGAAAATCTAGCTTTTTACAAATTTTACTTGAAAAACTTCGCCCTAGCAGTGGTTTTATTAAAAAAGGTGAGATAAATATAGGATATTTTGACCAGAAAAAAAGTGATTTAAAAGATGATGAAACTTTGATTGAGTATTTTTGTCCAAATGGTGGAGATACTATCAATGTGAAAGGCTCTAATATGCATGTATATGGATATTTAAAGCATTTTTTATTTCCTAAAGAACAACTTACTTATAAAATTGGCTCACTTAGTGGTGGCGAAAAAAGTAGGGTGGCTTTAGCAAAACTTTTTACAAAAGATTATGAGGTATTAATTTTAGATGAGCCTACTAATGATTTAGATATTGCTACGATTAATATTTTAGAGCAGTATTTAATGGATTTTAAAGGTGCTTTGATATTTGTAAGTCATGATAGATATTTTACGGATAGACTTGCTACTAAGCTTTTTGCCTTTTCAAATCAATCAATTGAAATTGAAACTATGAAATTTAGTGAGCTTTTAGAATTAAACGATGAATTAAGCGAGTTAAATAGCGAAATAGAAAATGATAAAGAAAAACCAGTAAAAGTTGAGCGTAAAAAAAGCGTAAAATTAAGCTATAAACAAAATAAAATCCTAGAAGAACACCCAGTTAAAATTGAAGAGATTGAAAAAGAAATTAGATTATTAAATGAATACTTAAGCGACCCTACAAAATATGAAAAATATGGGATATTGGCTCTTAATGAAAGACTTGAGAATTTAAATCAGGAATTAGAGCTTTTAGAAAATGAGTATTACGAAGTTTTAGAACTTACAGAAAGGTTAGAAAATGTTGATAATTAGTATAATTAGTGTAATTTTTGTGATTGAAACAATACTTAAATTACTTGAAATAAATCATATTAAAACAAAAACAAATAAAGGTTTTTTAAGTGATGAGCAATTTATAGAATTTAAAAATATAGCTATAGTTGAGCATAAATTTTCAATACTAAATAATTTTTTAGCACTTATTTTAAATTGCGTATTTATATTGGTGTTATTTAATGTATTAAAGGTTCATTTTGAGCCTAATTCACTGCTTGATAATACTATTTTAGTTTTATTGTATTTTATTATAAATTCTTGTATTCTAACTTGCTTAGATTATTATAAAACTATGGTTGTTGATACCAAGCACGGCTTTAATAAGAAAACTCCTAAAATGTATTTTAAAGACCTTTTAAAATCATTAATCTTATTAGTAATTATAGGTGGAGCTTTAGTTTATATTTTGCTTTTTGCTATTGCTAAATTAGGCGAGTTTTGGTGGATAGGTGGCTTTGCTATTTTATTTATTTTTAGTCTTTTAGCTATGGTTATTTATCCTAATTTTATAGTTCCATTGTTTAATAAATTAAGCCCTGTAGAAGGTGAATTAAGAGATGATATTGCAAAATTATTAGATGAATGTGGCTTTAAAAGTAATGGGGTATTTAGTATGGACGCTAGTAAAAATGATACCAGACTTAATGCTTATTTTGCGGGTATGTTTGGAGCAAAAAAAGTAGTTCTTTATGATACTTTAATCAATGCTATGAGTAAAGATGAATTACTTGCCGTATTAGCTCACGAATTAGGGCATTTTAAACATAAAGATATTTTAAGAATGCTTTTTATAAGTGGTTTAAATCTATTAATTACCTTTGCGTTTTTTGGATATTTTTCAAGTTTTTTTGAAAATCAATTTAATTTAGAAGGCTTTGTATCTAGTCCGTTGTTTGCTTTTATTATGGTAGGCTCGGCAATTTCGTTTATTTTAAGTCCTATTTTAAATTCTTTATCAAGAAAAAATGAATTTAGTGCAGATAAACATGGGGCAATAAAAACTAGCAAAAACGATATGATAAGTGCTTTAAAGGTATTAGCTATTCATAATAAAGCCTTGTTAGATCATAACGCTATTTATGAAATGATTTATAAAACTCATCCGAGTTTAAGTAGAAGAATAAGTGCATTAAATGATAGCCACATTTAACGAATTAAAAGCCCTAAGCAATGAAATAATTGCAAGACAGATTATAATGGAGTATTTTTCATATTCAATGCTTGAGTATTCAGTCGCAAGGGCAAATGTGATAAATCCAAGCGATAAAATTAAACTTTTAAGTATTGCAAACGAATACAAAAACGGCACTCCATTACAATACATATTCTCAAAAACTTATATAAAAGATTTAGAATTTAAATGTGCTAAAGGAGTGTTAATTCCTAGAAATGATACTGAAATACTAATAGATTTAGCAATAAATCTAATAAATCAAAATAACATAAAAAATATTTTTGAAATAGGTTTTGGAAGTGGGATTATTAGTATATTTTTAAAATTATTTACAAAAGCAAATATAAAAGCTTGTGATATAAACAAATTAGCCTTAAAACTAGCCAATGAAAATGCTAAATTGCATAATATAAATTGTGATTTTTTTATTAGCGATTTTATGAAAGTTAATTTTAAAGACTATGAACTAATTATCTCAAATCCTCCATATATTAGCACCGAATATAATTTAGATAAATCAGTATTAAAAGAGCCTAAAACAGCGCTTTTTGGTGGTAAAAAAGGATATGAGATATTATTTAAAATAATTGATAAATGTTATTTAGAAAATGTGAGATTTTTAATGTGCGAATTTGGATATGATCAAAAAGAAATCCTAAATGATTATCTAAAAGAAAAGAATTTTAAGGCTAGTTTTTATAAAGATTTAAATGGTTTTGATAGAGTTTTTATAGCAGAAAGGTTAGATTATGAAAAAAATTAATGATTTTTTATTAGCTGGAATAATTTTTGTAGAATTATTCATAGGAATTGTTGTTGCTCCTATTATTTTTTATCCTAGTGCAATTATTGGAGATGGGATTTTAAGCCACTTTCAAAGCGGACTTTTGATGACACAAGTGTTTGTAAAATTTAATTATTTGTTACTTTTCGTAAGCTTTTTAAATATTATTTATGAAAGTATTTCAAATAAATTATTTAGTTTAAAGCCAATTTTAAGCCTAATAATTTTGATTTTAGCCTTAGTGTTTGTATTTTATCATACAGCTAATGTGCTTGATATGCAGGCTTTAGGCATTACTGATAGTAAAGATTTTAATGATAATCATAAGCAAAGTGAAATGATTTTTAAAGTTATGGTTATTTTACAATTAATATTATTTTTTACTAAGAAAAAAGAAAAATAGGCTATAATCGGCAAAATTTAAAAGGAGTTTAGTATGCAAATTAACAATAACATACAAAGCAATGTCTTAATGGCTCAAAATAAACCTACTCAAAAAGTTGAAGATACTTCGGTAGAACAACTAAATGAGAAAAAAGTAAGTGAAGAAAAATTAAGCGAGAAAAAATATCAAGAAATCAGCACTCAACAAGATGAAATGATTTCAAAAATTCAAAATAATAATACAAATAAAGCTGATTTGAAAAATGATTTAGAAAAAATAGAAAATAGTTTAAAAACAGCAAATAACAATAACGATAGATTTAAAAATGAAGATTTTTCTAAATTAAACGCTAATTTTTTAAAGCAAAATGAAGAAAGTTTTAAAAACGCTCAGCAAGTTAATTTTAACCAAACTCAAATAGCGTCATTATTAGCGTAATTTTAAGGGTTTTTTAGCCCTTAAAATTGATATTCAAGAGATTTTGAAATTCTTTGTATTTTAGCGCTTCTTGTTTCTTCATTATTTAAAGTAATTTCTATATCAATATTTGTCTTTTTACTAGCAGTATTTATTATTTTGTAAAAATATAAAAAATCATTTTTATAAGGCAAATTAAATTCATTTTTTGGCAGTTTTAAAAATTGAACCAAATACCCTTCAATTATTATATGTTCAATTTCATTTTTACTAGCAATCACAAAATAATCGTTATTATCCTTAACTCCTAAATAACTAATAATGCAATCATTTACATAATAAGACCTTAGCATTATTTCTTCTTTTGAATTATAAAATTCATCATTTTGCTTAACACAAGCTGTAAAACATATCAAAATTACTAAAAATAAAGCTTTTTTCATTACTTCTCTTTCGTTTAATTTATAAATTTATAATTTTTAATAAAAAAGGTTAATCAATGAAAAAAGCATTCGCATTTACTGGCCCATCAAATTCGGGCAAAACTACACTAATTTGTAAAATTTCAGAGCATTTACAAAAGCTTGGCTTAAAGGTAGCAATAATTAAGCACGACCCAAAAGATAAAGCAGTATTTGATACGAATGGTAAAGATAGTTTTAAATTCTATCAAACGGGTGCTGAAGTTGCAGTTTTAAGCCCTGTAAAAACTACTATTTTTTATCACGAAAGCTTAGAAATAGAGCAGATAATAAAGCAATTTAGTGCTGATATTGTTTTAGTTGAAGGACTTAAAAGTTTGCCTTTACCAAGATTATGTGTGTTTTGCAAAGAAGTTGATGAGAGTTATTTAGAATATTCTTTAGCATTAGCTAGTTATTCTAATAAAGATTATGGTTTAAAGCAATTTAATTTAGATGATATTGCTAGTATTAGTGAATTTGTTTTGAATAATGCTAAGGAGATTTAATGCAAGAAATAATAGAAGCTATAAAACAAAGCGTTTTAAAGATTAAGCAAAGCTTTGATAACCCTGAATATGGCTATACAGAATTAAGCAATGCTAGCGGGGATTTACAATTAAAACAAGATGTATTAAGCGATATGATAATTACAAACGAGCTTAGTAAAATTGGCTCAATTAAAGCAATTATCAGTGAAGAAAAAGAAAATCCACAATTTTTATACGATGATGCAAAATATATAGTTGCGTATGACCCACTTGATGGTTCTTCTTTATTTGATGTTAATTTTGCAGTAGGAAGTATATTTGCCATCTATGAAAATACTGCAGAGCCTAATAGTTTAAAAGCAGCTATTTATTCAATTTATGGTCCTAGAACCCAATTAGTAGTTTGTATAAATGAACCAAAATTATATGAATACGATGGAAAAGAATTTAAATTCTTAAAAGATTTAAAACTAAATGAAAAAGGTAAATTAAACGCAACAGGCGGCACTCAAAAAGATTGGAGTAAAGCTCATAAAGCAATGATTGATAAAATATTTAGTGATGGATACCGCTTAAGATATAGTGGTGCTATGGTTAGTGATTTGCATCAGATTTTAATAAAAGGTGGGGGATTGTTTTCATATCCAAATACAAGCGAAGCTACATTAAATGATGGTAAATTAGGAAAACTTAGGGCTTTATTTGAAGTATTTCCTTTCGCTTATATTTATGAAAAAGCTGGTGGATTTTCAAGTGATGGGATAAAAGGCTCTAAAGGATATGAGAGTTTGCTTAATTTAAAATTTAGCACAATTCACGCAAGCACACCTTGTTATCTTGGTTCAATCAGTGAAAAGGCATATTTAGATGAATATTTATGAGAGTAATTTGCAAATTGCTAAAAAGAATTTGCAAGATTGCCAACAAAAAACACAAAATAAATTATCTTGTATAGATTGTGAAAAGCTCTGTGAGTGCGATATAAGAAATGCTTTTGTAAAGGCTACTTATGAAAATATGTCGCAAGGTGCTTCACAAGATTTTAATTTTTAAGGATTTAGATGAAAACATATATTACAACTCCAATTTATTATGTAAATGACAAAGCTCATATAGGTCACGCATATACTACTATAATTGCTGATACGCTTGCTAGATTTGCTAGACTTAAAGGAGATGAGACTTTCTTTTTAACAGGCACTGATGAGCATGGTCAAAAAATAGAAGAAAGCGCTATCAAAAATAACGAAAGCCCAAAAGCTTATGCTGATAAAGTTAGTAAAAGTTTTAAAGATTTGTGGGCTGAACTTGAAATTAGTAATGATTATTTTATTAGAACAACTGATGAAAATCATAAAAATTGCGTTCGTAAGATTTTTTTAAAAATGTATGAAAAAGGCGATATTTATAAAGATGAATACGAAGGTCATTATTGTGTATCTTGCGAGACTTTTCATACAAAAACTCAATTACTTGATAATGATAAATGTCCTGATTGTAAAAAGCCTACTAGAATTTTAAAAGAAGAAAGCTATTTTTTTAGATTAAGCAAATACCAAGATAGATTATTAAAATGGTATGAAGATAATCCTACTTGCATTA
The DNA here is from genome assembly GCF_020137585.1 of Campylobacter sp. RM12654. NCBI lineage: Bacteria > Pseudomonadati > Campylobacterota > Epsilonproteobacteria > Campylobacterales > Campylobacteraceae > Campylobacter > Campylobacter sp. RM12654. The sequence continues at coordinate 12,032 of NZ_JACGAR010000007.1, read as the reverse complement.
TGCCAGCTAGCAAAAAAAACGAAGTAATAGCATTTGTAAAACAAGGCTTAAGGGATTTATCGGTAACTAGAACTAGCTTTTCTTGGGGTATAAAAATACCTGATGAATTAAATGATAGTAAGCATATAGTTTATGTATGGCTTGATGCTTTGAGTAATTATTTGAGTGCTTTAGGGTATTTAGATAATGATGAAAAAATGTCTTTTTGGCCTGCAAATATTCAATTAGTTGGTAAAGATATTTTAAAATTCCACGCAATTTATTGGCCTTGTTTTTTAATGAGCCTTGATTTAGAGTTGCCTAAAATGATAGGAGCGCACGGCTGGTGGACGGTTGAAGGCGAAAAAATGAGTAAAAGTGTAGGAAATGTAATAAATCCTATTGATGTTAAAAATGAATTTGGCAATGAGCCTTTAAGATATTTTTTATTATCTCAAATGCCTTTTGGAAATGATGGAGATTTTAGCAAACTTGCAATGGTTAATAAAATAAATGCTGAATTAGTAAATGAATTAGGTAATTTATTAAGCAGAAGCATATCAATGGCTAAAAAATATTTTGATTTGAAAGTGGAATTTGAATCAGGATTTAGCGAAGAATTAAATAAGGCAAATGAATATTTTAAAGCAAGTATAAATGCTATAAATGAGCTTAGAATGAATGAATATATAAGCGAAATTATGAAAGCTTTAAGTATAGCAAATGCGATGGTTTCAAAATATGAGCCTTGGACTATGATGAAAAACAACGAAAGCAAACAAACTCAAAGCTTATTAGCAGTAATTTTTAACATTTTAAAAAATGCTAGTATTTTATTAAGTCCTGTTATGCCAAAAGCTAGTGCAAAAATAGCTAATGCTTTAGGAGTAAATATTGATACTAAAACATATAACGATATGTTTAATTTACAAAAAGAATTTAATTTAAACGAATGCGAACATTTATTCTCAAGAGTTGAGCTTAAAGTTGAAAGCAAAGAAGAAGTAAAAAAAGAATTAAAAGAGCCAAAAATCAAAATTGATGATTTTGCAAAAATCAAAATGCAAGTAGCAACCGTCTTAGAATGTGAAAATGTAGAAGGTAGTGAGAAATTATTAAAATTCCAACTTGATTTAGGAACTGAAAAAAGACAAGTTTTAAGCGGAATTGCGAAATATTATAATGCTAAAGATTTAGTTGGCAAACAAATTATTTTACTTGCTAATTTAGAGAGTAGAAAAGTATTTAAGCATTTAAGTGAAGGTATGATTTTAAGTGCTAAAAATTCAGATGAAAGCTTAGTTTTATTAACACCGCTTACTAAATGTGAAAATGGTGCTGTGATTGGATAAAAATTGGAAATAACTAATTTTTCAGAATTAATTAATGCAAAAATTATTAATAAGCCTAGTGTTTCTAGGCTTAAAGATTTTTGCCTTAATTTAAATAGCGTTACTAATGCTAGTGCGTTTTTTACCAATGAACAAGCATTGGCAAATGAAGCTATTAAAAAAGGTGCTTATGCGATAATTAGCACTAAGGATTTATCAATTAGTGATAAAGAAGTAGCATTTTTAAAAATAAATGATTTTGAATTTGCTTTAACAAGATTGCTTGCGTTTTATTCAATTGATAAAAGGGTGGTTTTATTAGATGAATTAAGCATAGAATGTTTAAATAGGCTAAATATTACTACTTTAAAAAATGACTTATTTTATGATTTTGAAAATATTTTAAAAAATAATTTAATCTTTTGCTCAAGCAAGGAATATTTAGATAAATTAAGCTTAAGCTATGAAAATGTAAAGTATTCTTATGAAATTATTAAACGCTCTAGTTTTTTTTATCAAGATTTAATATTAAATGATGAGTATTATTACAATGTTTTTATACCTATAATATTTACAGAACAATTTGCGAAAATCAATGTATTTAAAGAACTAAATATCAATTATTCAAATCTTAAATTATTAGATTTTATATTTTTAAATGATAATAGTGAAATAGTCAAAATGAGCGAAGGCTCTAAGGTTGTGTTTTTTGAAAATAACGAATTAATCATTAGCGAAATCAAAAAACATTTAAATTTATTTGAAATCACCGAAATAAAAAATCATACTTATATGTTATATAAAGGCGATAAAAATAAATTTATTAATGAATTAAATGTATTTAACGAAGGGTTATTTTTATGATTTATATAGTTTCTTTTGCGTTTTCTTTTTTGATGCTTTATTATTTAGCTTTAGTATTGCAGTTAAATAATTATAAATTTAAAAGAGTTTTATTTAATTTTTCTAAAAAGCGTTGGCATTTTTATTATCTAATAGCACCATTTTTACTCTATGTAATTACTTGTGATATTAATCATTTTTTAGCCTTAGGAGTGGCTATAATTTATCTTTTAGCTTTAATTTTTTTAGCAAAAAATATTGATAAACCTTTAGTATTTACAGCTAGGATTAAGAGATTATTTTTATTTAATTTATTAGGTGCTTTTATATTTACCCCAATTCATTTTTATTACAAACTTGACCCACATACCTTAGATATTATAATTTTTGCATTTTTACTTTCGTATATTTGTGAGTATTTTGTAAATAAGAGTTTTTATGATAAAGCTTACAATAAAATAAGCAATTTAAAAGATTGTAAAGTAGTATTAATCACTGCAAGTTATGGCAAAACAAGTATCAAACATTACCTAGCTAGTATTACTCAAAACTATTTTAAAATTCATTATGCTAAAGGAAGTATTAATACTCTTTTAGGGCTTATTAAAGATATTAATGAAAACCTAGACCTAAATACAAATTTATTAATAATAGAAGCAGGTGCTAGAAAAAAGGGCGATATAGAAGAAATCACAAAATTAGTCCGCCCTCATTATGTAATAATAGGACAAATTGGCACAGCTCATTTAGAATATTTTAAAAATATAGAAAATACTAAAGAAGTTAAAAAAGAAGCCCTAAAAAGCACTAGATTGGAATTAGCAATCACTCATAGTAGTGTAGGTGAGAGCTTTAGCTATGATAGTGCTTTAAGTGAGATAAAAGCTAGTTTAGATGGGCTTAGTTTTAAATGCAATGATGAAAAGTATTTTGCTAATTTATTAGGTAGTTTTAATGCTAGTAATTTATGTGCTTGTATTTACCTAGCTAAGGCTTTAGGTTTAAATTACGAGCAAATTAGCAAAGAAATAGCTAATTTAAAAGCTACAGAACATAGATTACAAATCATCTCTCGTGAGCCAAAATTTATAATTGATGATGGATTTAATGGTAATTATGATGGTATGAGTGATAGTTATAGAATAATTAAAGATTATAATTTAGGCAAAAAAGTCTTAGTTAGTCCAGGCATAATTGAAGCAAGTGAAGAGTTAAATAAAAAACTATGCGAAGTAATTAATGAATGTTTTGATTTAGCAATTATTACAAGTGAGACTAATGCTAGAATATATGATGAGAATTTAAAAATTAAAAAAATCATTCTAAAAGATAAAGCAAAATTAATTGAAACTTTAGCTAATGAAACTAAAGAAAAGGATTTAATAATATTCTCAAACGATGCTCCTAATTTCATATAAAATAGAATAAAATTATTAGCTAAAAAATTTTTTAGATAATAATTTTTATTATTTACCAATTATTATCCTATGTTATTTATTATTACTTCACATTTTTAAAAGGAGATATAATGAAACAATTAACAACGGATTTTGGTAACCCAATAGGTTCAAATCAAAACTCACTTAGTGCAGGTGCAATGGGACCGCTTTTAATGCAAGATTATCAATTGATTGAAAAACTTGCTCATCAAAATAGAGAAAGAATTCCAGAGCGTGCAGTTCATGCAAAAGGAAGTGGAGCTTATGGAGAATTAAGAATAACACAAGATATTAGCAAATATACAAAAGCAAAAGTTTTTGCTAAGGGTGAAGTTACTCCACTTTTCTTACGCTTTTCAACAGTTGCAGGTGAAGCAGGTGCAGCTGATGCTGAAAGAGATGTTCGTGGTTTTGCGATTAAGTTTTACACAAAAGAAGGTATTTGGGATTTAGTAGGTAATAATACTCCTACATTTTTCTTAAGAGATGCTTACAAATTCCCTGATTTTATTCATACTCAAAAAAGAGACCCAAGAACTCATTTAAGAAGCAATAATGCTGCGTGGGATTTTTGGACTTTAACTCCTGAAGCACTACATCAAGTAACAATTCTTATGAGTGATAGAGGAATTCCTGCATCATATCGCCATATGAATGGATATGGTTCTCATACTTATTCATTTATTAATGATAAAAATGAAAGATTTTGGGTTAAATTTCACTTTAAAACCAAACAAGGAATTAAGTGCTTAACAAATGAAGAAGCAGAAAAAATCATAGCAAAAGATAGAGAATCTCATCAAAGAGATTTATACGAGAATATTGAAAAAGGAAATTTCCCTGTTTGGAGCGTAAAAGTTCAAATCCTTGCAGAAAACGAAGTTGAAAAACTTGGATTTAATCCATTTGATTTAACAAAAGTATGGCCTCATAGCATTGTTCCGTTAATTGAAGTTGGAGAAATGATATTAAATCGCAATCCACAAAATTACTTTAATGAAGTAGAGCAAGCTGCATTTAGCCCAAGCAATATTGTTCCAGGTATAAGCTTTAGCCCTGATAAAATGCTTCAAGCTAGAATTTTTAGCTATCCTGACGCACAAAGATACAGAATTGGTGCAAACTATCATCAATTACCTGTAAATAGAGCTAGAAATGAAGTTAGCACATATAATGTTGCAGGTGCTATGAATTTTGGTATAGGTGATAATTTATCTAATGGTGCTTATTATGAGCCAAATACTTTAGGTGGTGCAAGTGAAAATGCTAAATATCTTGAGCCTGATTTGGCAATAGGTAGTAGTGCAGCTAGATATGCTCCGCTTGATAATGATTTTTATACACAACCAAGAAATCTATTTAATATCTTACCTGCTGATGAAAAAGAAAGACTATATAAAAATCTAGCAGCAAGTTTTGATGGTGTAAAAGATGAAATCATTGCAAAAGCTCTAGCACATTTTGAAAAAATTAGCCCTGAATATGCAAATGGCGTAAGAAAAGCTTTAGGAAAATAAAATGCAATTAAGTAGTGCCGAATTAGCAAGATACGATGAATTATGTAAAATGGCGTTGGATTTTGCAAGAAATAATGATTACAACACTCTCCTTAACATGATAAAGGCAGGATTTAATGTTGATTTTAAAGACCATCGTGGAAACACACTTTTAATGTTGGCTTGTTATAACGGCTCTTACGAATGCGCTCAAATGCTTATTAGCAATGGTGCAAATGTTGATATGAAAAATGATAAAGGTCAAACTCCACTAGCTGGAGTTTGCTTTAAAGGTTATTTAAATATCGTAAAACTGCTAGTAGAAAATGGAGCGAATATTGATGAAAACAATGGTTTAGGAATGACTCCTTACACATTTGCTTTAATGTTTGGAAGAACTGAAATTGCTGAATATTTAGCTTCGCAAAAATCTAGTATATTAAAAAAATTAACGTTAAAACTCTTAAAACTCTTCAAAAAAGTATAAAATTTAAAGCAAATAATATTTTTTATAAATAATTAATATTATTTGCTATTTTATGATATATTTTGCAAAAAATTTTAAAGGAGATAAAATGTTAAATTGTAACAATCTAAATTCTTTTGTATTATTAACTAAAGCCCATTGACCCTTACTCTTATTTTTTAATTTCCCAATTTTTATTATTGTTTATTTTTTTAGTTTTTTATTTTTAGCATTTTAAGCTTTATAGCTTTATTTTATTTGCTTGAAAATAAATTTGTTTTATTGTTTTTAAAGGTAAAATTATGAAAAAATTTATTATTTTATTAGCATTTGTAATGCAAATTTTCGCACAAGATTTGATTAAAGTTGGAATTGACCCAGCATATGCACCATTTGGATATATGAAAGATGGTAAAGCATATGGATTTGATATAGATTTAGTAAATGAAATGGCTAAAATATTGGATATTAAAGTGGAATTTATTCCTATGGATTTTGATGGTTTAATAGGTGGTTTAAAACTTAAAAAAATTGATATGATAGCTTCAGGACTTAGAAATACACCAGAAAGAGCTAAAAGCGTTGAGTTTAGTGATTTTTACTACATAAGTAGTAATTATTTTTTAAAACAATCTTCAAGAACTGATATTATTGAAATTAATGGACTTACTATAGGAGCACAATTAGGCTCAATTCAAGCTGATATATTAGCTAGATTTAAAGATGTAAAAATATTTTTAAATGCTGATACTTCAAATTTAATTTTAGCATTAGTTGGTGGCAAAATTGATTCTGTTTTAGTAGATAAAACTGTAGCCAAAGGATATTTAAGAAATTATAAAAATTTAGTTGTATTTAAGAAAACTGAAGAAAAAACTGATGGTCTTAGTTTTGCTTTTGCTAAAGGAAATACAAAGTTAAGAGATGAATTTAATAGGGCACTTAAAATTATAAAAGATAGTGGAATTTATGATAATTTAATAAAAAAATATGATATGGAATAAGGAAAAATTATGAAAAAATTAATTATTTTATTAGCATTTGTAATGCAAATTTTCGCACAAGATTTAATTAAAGTTGGTATGTCGCCTGGTTTTGCTCCGTTTGGATATATAAAAGATGAAAAAATCGTTGGCTTTGATATAGATTTAGTAAATGAAATAGCTAAAGTGTTGGATATTAAAGTGGAATTTGTTCCTATGGATTTTGATGCTTTAATGGGTGCTGTTAAATTAGGCAAAATTGATGTGATAGCTTCAGGACTTAGCAATACTCCTGCAAGGGCAAAGAATGTTGAGTTTAGTGATATTTATTACACTGGTTCAAATTGTTTTTTAAGATTAAAATCAAGAACTGATATTAAAGATTTAAATAATTTAGTAGTAGGAGTGCAATTAGGTTCAATTCAAGCTGCAATGCTTAATGAAATTCCTTCGGCAAAACCATTTTTAAATTCTGAGATTTCAAATCTAATCTTAGCATTAGTAAATGGCAAAATAGATGCTGTTATAGTTGATAAATTAGTAGCTAGAGGATACTTAAATACCTATAAAGAAATTGAAATATTTAAAGATATAAAAGAAAAAGGTGGCACTAGCTTTGCATTTGCTAAAGGTAATATTAAATTAAGAGATGATTTTAATAAGGCTTTAGAAATTGTAAAAAGTCAAGGAATTTATGAAAAATTATTAGAAAAATATGAAATGTGATATTTTTTAATACAAATTTTGTTAATTTTGTTACAAATAGTAACGAAATTAACAAAAAAAATAATTTTTTATCATCATTAACAAAAAATATTGATATTATTATTTAAATTATTTTAAAGGAGAAAAAATGCAAAAGAGTGTTGCTAAATTATTTTTAAGACTTCGTTGATGCTTACTACTATTTTTTAATTTCCCAGATTTTATCATTGTTAATTTTTATTATTGTTAGTTTTATCATTGTTATTTAGGTTATTTTAGTTTTTTGCTTTAAGCAATTTAGTTATTTATTTTTATTAAAAGGATTAATTATGAAAAAGTTATTTTTAGGTTTTGCACTAGTTGCACAAATTTTTGCTCAAGATATTTTAAAAGTAGGAACATCTCCTGGTTATGCACCATTTGAATATATGAAAGATGGTAAAATTGTTGGATTTGATATGGATTTAGTGGAAGAAATAGCAAAAATACTAGATATTAAAGTTGAATTTGTTGCTATTGAATTTGATGGTTTAATCAATGCTTTAAAAGCAGGAAAAATTGATGTTATAGCTTCTGGAATGAATGAAACCCCACAAAGAGCAAAAAGTGTTGATTTTTCTAATTCATATTATAACGGGGTAAATTATTATGTTAAATTAAAAGAAAATACTAATATAAATTCTTTAGAAGATTTATCAAAAGGAGCTAAATTAGGAGCTCAATTAGGCACTTTACAAGCTGATGAAGTTAGTAAAATTAAAGGCGTAAAACCATATTTAAATTCTGAATTAATAGTTTTTGTTTTAGCAACGGTTAATAAAAAAATAGATGGTTTTGTATTAGACGCTGCTGTGGCTAAAGGCTATATTAATACTTATCCTGAACTTAGCGTATTTGCTAAAACACCAATTTTAGGTGATGGAGTGAGTTTTGCATTTGCTAAAGGTAATACAAAATTAAAAGATGATTTTAATAATGCCTTAAAAATTCTAAAAGACAACGGAACTTATGTAAAATTATTACAAAAATACGATTTAGATAATTAAGGAGAAAGTATGAAAAAAATTGTTTTAGCTTATAGTGGTGGGCTTGATACTTCAGCAATTATTCCTTGGCTTAAAGAAAATTATGATTGTGAAGTGTATGCTTTAGTAGCTGATGTTGGTCAAGATAAAAATGAATTAGTAGATGTTAAACAAAAGGCATTTAATTCAGGGGCAAAAGATTGTGTGGTAGTTGATTTAAAAGAAGATTTTGTTAAAAACTATATATATCCTACAATTTTAAGCGGGGCATTATATGAAGGCACATATTTACTAGGCACTTCAATGGCAAGACCGGTAATTGCTAAGGCTTTAGTTGATTATGCAATAAGCATTAATGCTGATGCTATCGCACATGGAGCTACAGGAAAAGGTAATGATCAAGTAAGATTTGAATATACTATAAACGCATTAGCACCTAAGTTAGAAGTTATAGCTCCTTGGAGAATTTGGAATATGAAATCAAGAGAAGATTTGCTTGATTTTTTAGCGTTAAAAAATATTAAAACAACAGCGAGTAAAGAAAAAATCTATAGCAAAGATGCAAACGCTTGGCATATTTCAACTGAAGGTGGAGTTTTAGAAGACACAACAACTTTTAATAATGAAGATTGTTTTTGTCTAAGTGTAAATCCAAAAATAGCTCCTAATGAAGCTGAATTAGTAAAATTAAGCATTGAAAAAGGTGTGGTTACAAAGGTAAATGATATTAGCCTAAGTCCTTACGAAGCGTTAAATAAGCTTAATGAAATAGGGGCAAAACACGGAGTTGGTAGGATTGATATTGTAGAAAATAGGCTTGTAGGAATGAAATCAAGGGGATGCTATGAAACACCTGGCGGAACAATTATAAATACTGCTTTAAGAGCGTTAGAGCAAATCGTTCTTGATAGAGATAGCTTAAAATTAAGAGCTATGTTAGGACTTGAAATGAGCTATTTAGTGTATGATGGTAAGTGGTTTTGCCCTACAAGAACTGCTATTAGTGCTGCGATTAATGAATTTAGCAAAGATTTAAATGGAGAAATAATTATAGAATTATATAAAGGCAATTGCAATGCAATGAGTAAAAGCTCTCCTAATAGTCTTTATGATAAAGATTTTGCAACTTTTAGCGAAGATGAAGTTTATAATCAATTTGATGCAGCAGGATTTATAAGACTATTTAGCTTAAGTGCAAAAATTAGAGCACTAAAAAAATCTTAATTTAATATTTTAGGTCTTTTCATTAAGACCTAAAATTATTCTATTTCTATATTTACTTTATTTGTAATCTAAACCTTTTATAGCTCTTCAAAATAATATGTATTTTAGTTTTTATACAAAGTATATTTTTATATCAAATAATATTTTTTATCAAAAAATAAATTATAAAACTATAAAATTTTATATAAATAATATTTTTTATTATCTAAAAAACTTTATAATCTTTTTACTTTAATTAAAAGGAGAAAATAATGAAAAAAATTATGTTATCTTTAAGTTTATTAGCAGGTTTAAATGCTGCTAGTTTAATTGATGAAGCAAAAGAAGCAGGTTTGGTTGCTATACCTAGCGATAAAGCCAAATTAGAAGAATTAATTAAACAATATGCACCTGATTATGTAGAATATCCTACCACTAAAGAAAGAGTTGAAATTGGTAAAAAACTATATTTTGACCCAAGAATTTCAAAAAGTGGAATTATATCTTGTAATACCTGTCATAATTTAGGTTTAGGTGGAACTGATGGAGTTCCAGCAAGTACAGGGCATAAATGGTCTCCTAATCCACATCATCTAAACTCTCCAACGGTTTATAATTCTGTATTTAATTCTTCACAATTTTGGGATGGTCGTTCAGGTCATTTACAAGACCAAGCAAAAGGGCCTATTCAATCATCAGTAGAAATGGCAGCTATACCAAGTGAAGTTGTGAGCAAAATTACTTCAATTCCTGAATATGTTAATGATTTTAAAAAAGCTTATGGAGATAAAAAAATTGATTTTGATTTAATTGCTACAAGTATTGGTATTTTTGAAAGAACCTTAATAACTCCATCAAGATTTGATGAATTTTTAAATGGTAATGAAAAAGCTTTAAGTAAAGAAGAAAAACAAGGATTAAAACTATTTATAGATAAAGGTTGCACTGCTTGTCATACAGGTATTAATCTTGGTGGGACACTACAAGCATTTGAAGTAGCTAATAAATATAAATATGCAAATATAGGTGATTTTAAAGGAGATAGCGATGGTTTAATTAAAGCTCCTACATTAAGAAACATTGAATTAACCGCACCTTATTATCATAATGGTGCTATTTGGGAATTAGATGAAGCTGTTAAATTAATGGGAAAAATCCAATTAGGAATAGAAATAAATGATGAAGAATCACAATTAATAATTACATTCTTAAAATCACTAACAGGTAAAATGCCTGATATTACATATCCTAGCTTACCTGCTTCAACTTCTAAAACAATCAAACCTGATTTAGAATATTAAAACATTCCTAGCTAAATGCTAGGAATTTAAATTAAAATAATGCTTCTTTATTTTCTTCAACTTTTGGGATAAATAGTTTTAATCCACCTAGCATATGAAAATGTAAATGAAACACTTCTTGTCCTGCATCAGCACCTACATTAGTAAGTAATTTATATCCGCTCTTATCAAGTCCTAATAATTTTGCAACTTCGTGAATAAAATCTGTCATTTTTGCCATTGTAGCACCATCAACATCTTGAAAACTTACAAATCTTTTTTTAGGAATTATTAATATATGAACAGGAGCTTTTGGGTCTATATCGTGAAATGCTAAAAATTCATCATTTTCTAAAACTTTACTAGATGGGAGTTCGCCTATTACAATTCTTTCAAAAACATTTAAATCGCTCATTTTCTTTCCTTTTTTTAATAGTCTTAATCGTTTATTTATGTAATTTACACTAAAATTGTAAAAAATCAATAAAAAGGCTAACTCTTGGAAGATATTTTAATTAGTTTAGATAATTGTTCTTCGCTTGAAGAATTAGAGCAAATAAAGGTGCAAATTCTTGGTAAAAAAGGTTATTTAACAAGTGAATTTGCTAAGTTAAAAGACTTAGAAGGTGATGAAAAAAAACAAAGAGCAGAAATTTTAAATAAATTAAGAGATGAATTTAACGATAAATTTACTCAAAAGCAAAAATATTTAAAAGATGAATTTATAAAAGCAAAAGCTAAAAAAGATGCTTTCAATTTTGCTTATTTTGATGAGCGTTCAAATTCTGGTGCTCTTCATCCCGTAATGAGCACAATGGATAAGATAATTGATTATTTTTTAAGACAAAATTTTAGTCTTGAAGAAGGTCCGTTGATTGAAGATGACTTTCATAATTTTGAAGCTTTAAATTTACCTAAATCACATCCTGCTAGAGATATGCAAGATACTTTTTATTTTATAGATAAATTACTACTTAGAACTCAAACAAGTCCGGTGCAAATAAGAACTATGAAAAAACAAAATCCACCTATTAGAATGATTGCACCTGGTGCCGTATTTAGAAGAGATTTTGATATTACACACACTCCTATGTTTCATCAAATAGAAATGCTTGTGGTTGAAGATGGAGATAAAATATCTTTTGCTAATTTAAAATATGTTTTAGAAGAATTTTTAAGATATATGTTCGGAGATGTAAAAGTTAGATTTCGTCCAAGCTTTTTCCCATTCACAGAGCCTAGTGCAGAAGTTGATATATCTTGTGTATTCTGCGGCGGTTGT
>NZ_JACGAR010000006.1:0-76913 GCF_020137585.1 Campylobacter sp. RM12654 | reverse complement strand
CAATAATATTTTTTTCATAGCGTATCCTTTCAAAATGATGCCAAATTATAGCATATTTTAAAAGGTTGTTAGCTTAAAATTTATATTTATACATTAAATTAGTGTAAAGATTATCGTAAGAATTGTATTCAATACTTGATTTTACCCTATTATATCCTAAATCAAGTGAGAAGAAATTATGATGATCCATATTGTATTCAGCACCAAAATTTACCCTATAGGTTATATCGTTTCTCGTATTTAAGAAGATTTTTTCATCATATTTACTTTTAGCATAACCTAAACTTGCTTTTAATATTACTTGTTTATTTAACATATAAATAATTCCGGCAGTAGCTGAATATTCTTTATAATTATTTGAACTTTCTTTAATTCTGCTAGTTTTTTCTATATCATAAGCAATTTTTAGATAAGACATACTTCTTTGAGAAATAATCTTACTCATAGCATAAATACTATGATGATTTGAATCATTCTCTTTATTATCTTCTATCAAATAATTATTATGATTAATTGTATAGCCTAGACCAAAAGCTAGCCCACTTTCAGTATAATAATCACCTGAAATATCTGCTGTAAAGGTATTTAAATATCTTTTTTGTTTTAAAATAATATAATCATAAGACATTAAAATATTTAATTTAAATTGTCTTGATATCTCAAAACCATTATTAATTGAAGCTGTAAATACACTTAAATTCTGAAAATCTTCTTCAATTGGTTTTATATAATACTTATTATAAAAATTAATATTTATATCATAATCATATACATTATTAACTTGTTTTTTATAGCCAGCATTAAGATTAGCTAAAATACTACTAGCTGGTTGGTGCTTAGCACCTGGTATTGGAAAATTAATGCCTAATTGTGGCACTGGCAAATAGCTATCTTTTAAATTCTGCTTTTTTGGGTTACTATCATAACCATATCCAAAACCAATACTCGCATAAGGTATATTTATTTCATTATTAGCTTTTTGTTGATATTTAACATTTTTTAACATACTAGCAACTAAAGCTTTCTCATCATCATTTAAGCGTTCATCATCTTTTAAATTCTCTAGTTCTAATTTAAGTAAAGCTAAATTCCCATTTTTTTGATAAATAATAGCACTTTGTAATCTCGCTTCTGTATTAGTATCATCTAATACCAAAACCCTATCATAAGCAGCTAAAGCTTCATCGTATAAACCTAATCTAAAAGCACTTTTACCCATAATTAGATTTAAATTAATATCAGAGCAAGTTTGCTTACAAATAGAACTAGCTATATCATAAGAAGTTTTATAATCTTCTTGATTATACGCATTTACTAAATCATCAAATGGATTTGCTAATAAAGCAATAGGTAAAAATGTTAAAAATTTTTTCATAAATGTTAAGCCTTTTTTAAAAAACAAGTTTTTAAAACTATAACTCCGTGTTTATCAACTTTTGCTTCTATTTCATCATCATTTAAAGTAAGCTTTATGTTTTTTACATTAGTTCCTCTTTTAATAGTTAAAGAACTGCCTTTTACTTTCAAATCTTTAATAACGCTAACATTATCTCCTGCTTGTAATTCGTTTCCGTTTGCGTCTTTTGGCATTTTTATATTCCTTTTTTATTTATGGTGCCCAAGGTCGGACTCGAACCGACACAGGATTGCTCCTACTAGATTTTGAGTCTAGCGCGTCTACCAGTTTCACCACTTGGGCTAAAATTGCATATGATAATAAAATTTGCTTATAAAAAAATAAAAGTGTGATATTTTAAATATATTTTACTTAATATTTGATTATGAAATTCTTGTTTTGATATTCCTATCAAAACAAGAAAAAAAATTAATTCATTCCTAACATTTCCCAATAAGGAAGACCTATTGCAAGGCATAAAATAAAAGATACCATAGCCACTACAAATCCAGTAATCCACCATTCTTTTACGGTGTTATATCCAGCTCCAAAAATAACTGAAGCAGCAGGACCACCAAAATGAGTTAATGCTCCGCCATAAGAATTTGTAGTAATTAATAAAAATGCTAATAAATAAGGATCAACTCCTGCACTTTTGCCTATTAAAAATAAAACCGGTAAAAGAGTTGTAATGAAAACGGTTGCACTAGCATATAAATATCTTACGATAATACTAATAAAACCAATGATTATTAATACTATCAATGGGTCTAAATCTAAATTCATATTGCCTTGAATAAATGTTCCAAGCCATTTAAAAAAGCCCAATTTATTCATCATACCTGATAGTGACATAATACCACCAAACCAAAATAATGTCCCTATACACTCTTTAGAACCTGCTATATCTTCAAATTTTAAAACGCCAAGTAATACTGATAAACTCATAGCACCAACAGCTACTGCAGTAGCATCTATATCAATCTTTAATCCAAATAAAGAACTAGCTAAAGACGGAACAGACCAACCAAGCAATGCTAGAACAAAGATTAAAACAAGCATTTTCTCACTTCTTTTCATCTCTCCTAATTCTTCTAAGCCTTGTTTTGAAATTACTACATTATCAATCTTTTTTATATCAGGGCGAACAAAAATATAAACAACTAATGGAATTACACATAAACACACAATACCAGGAATTACCATAGCAACAGCCCAATTCCCCCAATTTAAGTGAGTTCCTAAAATATCATTTGCATAACCAATCACTAGCATATTTCCAGCCATTGCGGTTGCGAAGATAAATGAAGTCATTTTTGTACTCATATAAGAATTACACGCCAAAAATGCACCTACTCTATTTTCTGTTTCAACTTTATCTTTTGATAAAGATTGTGCGATTGAATTTACAATTGGAAAGACAATTCCACCTGCTCTTGCAGTATTTGATGGAGTTGCAGGTGATACTACTAAGTCTAAAAATGCAGTAACATAGCTAAGTCTTAAAGTAGTTTTACCAAATTTACCTATTAAAAAATAAGCCCATCTTTTACCAAGACCTGTTTTTGTAAATGCAATACTTAAAGCAAATGCAGAAACTATAATCCAAGTAGTTGAACTTGCATAACCGCTTAAAGCTTGTTTTGTAGCTTCTTTTGCACCACCTAAATAAGGTCCCATAAATAGTGCAGTTCCTGCCACTGCAGTAATTAATACCATAGAATTTGGTATAGGCTTAAATACAAGACCTAAAACTGCTGAAAGATAAATACCAAACATTACCCACGCAGCTTCGCTTAAGCCACTTGGCACGGGCAAAATAGTAGCGAATAAAAATGGAATAGCAATCAAAATAATAATAGAAATTGCTCTTTTCATCATTTCTCCTTAAAAAAAATTAAAAAATTAAGATTACTTTAGCAGAATAATTCATAAAATGTATTTAAATTGTATTTAAAACTTTAAAAAATGTGTATAAAAGTAACACTTATTATAAATTATTATCTTTTTTTGAAAAAAAATATAATATATTTCATAACTTTTTATAATATGAAAAATTTAATTAGGAAAAAATATGAGAAAATTAGCTGTTTTTATTTTAAGTTTAAATTTATTTGCATACACTTTAGATTTTCCTGGAGATAAAATTCCTTTTAGTGAAAATCCAGATTGGAAAGACCCAACTATACCTAAAAATTTATATCAAAACGATGATATAAATTATGATTTGCAAAAAAAACTAAGTGAATTAGATGAAAAAAAATTAAGAAAATTAAAAAAGGCTTTAGATATATTGTTTGAAGATGAAGAAGAATTACAAGAAGAAATTCCCCAAACTGAACCTATAAAAATAAAAGAGCCAACTCCAGATGAATATATACAAATTAGCATCAGCGGAGAAAAACCTATAAAAAAACAAAAAAATACTTATCAAAACAATAATATTTTGATAAATATTAAATAAGCTTTATTTATTACGAGTTTTATTAAAACTAAAAATAGCAATTATTAATGCTAATATAGGAGAACTCATAATTTGTAAAAAATATATTAATTCACTTTGTTCTTCTTCGTTTGGAGTAATAAAACTTAATATTAAAGCAAATACTACGCTACTAAGACCTAATATCGCTAAAAAATAACTAAGAATTTGATTTTGTATTTTAAATTCTAATTCATTTTCACAATAATTTTTTAATTTAAAATATGCTAAAAACATTGCAATATAAGGTAAAAAATAACTAACCGTAGTAAGAGAACTAAGTAGCCAATAAATATCTTGAGATTTATTAAAAAATACACAAAATATACAAATAATACTAACTAAAAATGCCTGAAAAAATAAAGCCTTATAAGGGGTATTATATTTTGGATGTGGTTTTGCTTCATAAAATTTAATTATTCCTTCTTTTGAAGCATTAGCTAGCATATATATTGGCGCTACCAACCAAGAATTAATCTGCCCTAAAGTGCCTACAAATAAACTAAAAGCCATTAATTGACTAAGACCTTTAAAACCCAAATTGTTTTCAGCATAAGTAATTGCTTGCATAATACCATCTAATATATCAGTATCTTTTGCAGGATATATCACATTAACACAAAAAGTGCCTAAAATATAAATACCTACTATTATAAATGCGCTAAAAAATATAGCTTTTGGATAATTTTTTTGAGCGTTATCAATTTTAGCACCTATCATTGTGCTAAGCTCAAGCCCTGCAAATGCAAACATCATAGTGCTTGAAAACACTAAAGTATTTAAATCAAGTGTAATTAAATACCCTGAATTATAAGGAGTTGTGATTTTGTAATTAGTCAAATAAAACATTAAAGCTACAACTATTAAAAGCAATGTAGGAAATAAAATTCCAAAATAAACAAATACTTTATTTATTAATTTTGTATATTCAAAACCCCTATAATTTATATATGTCAAAATAAAAAAACTCAATATAGAAAATATTGCGATAAAATAAGATTTTGCCTGTAAATTAAATATATAAGCTAAAGAATTTGCTGCGAAATACAACATCATTGGGAAAAAAGCTAAACAAGATAAAAGATAACAAATCAAACAAAAATAAGCTACTTTTACTCCAAAAGCTTTATTAATCCATAAAAATATACCACCACCCTTAGAAAATCTAGAACCAAGTTCTCCACATATTAAAGCTAAAGGAATAAAAAATCCAAATGCTACAAAAAGCCATAAAATAATAGAACTAGCCCCGTATTGTGCGACATAAGGAATTTGTCTTAAAGAAAAAATCCCAATCAAATTCATAAAAATGATATCTTTTATACTCAACTTCATAATAAACCTAAAAAAATAAAATGAAGCGAATAATACTATTAAAATTGTAATAATTTAGAAGAAAAAAAGAAAAGGTTTCACATAATCTGTGAAACCTAAAAATAATTTATAAAATTATTGGCAGATGATTTTTAATTCAACTCTGCGGTTTGCTGCACGGCCTTCTTTTGTTTTGTTATCGCCGATTGCATTTTGGTCGCCAGCCCAACTTGGATTAATTCTGTCTTCGCTAACACCAGCTTTTACAAGTTCAGCTTTTACTGCTTTAGCTCTTTTTTCTGATAATTTTTTGTTATAAGCAGATGTACCGATTGAATCTGTATATCCTGTGATATTTGCAAAATATGCAGGCTCTTCTTTAATTAATTTAGCTAAACGCTCAATTTCAGGAATATAGTTAGCAGTTACATTGCTCTTATCAAATCCAAAATTAACTTTAACTAATTCTAAATCATAACATGCTTTTGGTTTTGGTTGTGGTTTTGGCTCAGGTTTAACAACTACTGGCTCTGGTTTAACTTCTACAACTGGTTGTGGAGCTGGAACAACTTCTTCTTTTTTACCATCAAAGTTAAAAATTACACCTAAAGTGCTAATTACATGGTGATCAGCGTGGCGGAATTTAATTTGGTCACGAACTTCTGCTCTTAAACCAAAGCTTTTGTAAATTTTGTATTTTAAACCAATACCATAATGACCAAACATTCCGTTTTTATTGTCATATAGATTTTCGCTGAAGTTTTCATAACCAACACCTAATAATCCATAGAAATCAAAGTTAGTATCACCAACTTTAACTGGGAATACTAAGTTTAAATAACCTCTATCAATACCCACTGGAGTATGACCTGAATTATCTATACTTTTATATTCACCTTTTTGGTGCTCATAACCAATTTCTGTTCCTACTGCACCATACATATAACCAATTCTTAATCCATAACCAAATTTATTCATAAGGTCAAGATTTCCTTCTGGAACATTGTATGTAGCGATTGGGCTTATTTCTAAGCCTTCAAAATTAATATCACTTGCATTTGCACTAACAGCTATCATTGCAGCTGCACTTAAAACTAAACTCATCTTTTTCATGAATACTCCTAATTTCAAAATCGAATTAACGTTTACTAAATTGTGGTTTTCTTCTTGCTTTTCTGCGGCCGTATTTTTTACGCTCAACCACACGACTATCACGAGTTAATAAACCTTGTGGTTTAAGTAGCGCTCTAAAATCAGCACTCATAGCAGCTAAAGCACGAGAAATTCCGTGTCTTAAAGCTTCAGCTTGAGCATTATAACCACCACCTAATGTGCTAGCTGTAATGTCCATTAAACCTTCTTGCTTAGTTACTAATAAAGGTTGAACTACCTTTAATTTAATAGCTTCGTGTCCGCCTAACCAAGTATTTAAATCAACGCCATTCACTATAATTTTACCACTTCCAGCCTTAGCCCAAACTTTAGCTATTGCAGTTTTTCTTTTACCTGTTGCATAAACTTTTGCCATTTTACTTTCCTTTTACCTGAGCTGTATGTGGGTGTTCGCTACCTGCATAAACTTTTAATTTCTTAAGCATTGCACGACCTAAAGTAGTTTTAGGCAACATTCCACGAACTGCTAATTTATATAATTTTGCTGGATTATTTGCTAATAAATCACCGAATTTTTCACTCTTAGTGCTTCCAAAATAGCCTGAATGTCTGTGATATAATTTATCATCAGCTTTGTTTGTTCCAGTAAATTCTGCTTTAGATGCGTTGATAATTACAACATAATCTCCGCAATCAACATTTGGTGTATAACAAGGCTTATGTTTGCCTTTTAATATTGTCGCAACTTCTGTTAAAAGACGACCGAAACGCTTACCTTCAGCATCTACAATTATCCAATCTCTTTTAACTTCGTTTGGCTTTGTTATTTTTGTCATGATTTTACCTTTGCCAAAATTTTTTAAAAAGCTGATTATATGTTTTTAATCTTAATAATATCTTAAATTAAGATAATTTTAAGATAAATTAAAAATAAAATTTGACTTTTTTAAATTCCAAAAAAATTATCTCATTTAAGTTTATTTTAAAGATGGGGGGGGGTAGAATAGCATTGCAATTTTTAAAAAAAGGATGTAAAAATGAAACTAGTAAAACTTAGTTTAATTGCAGTAATTACTGCAGGTTCAATGTCAGTTGCAAATGCTGTTGCTTTAGATGAAGCTATTCAAAATGTAGATTTATCAGGTATGTTAAGATATAGATATGAAGGAATTAGCGAAAAAAATTCATTAAAAGACAAATCTACAAAAGATACAATCCAATTACACGGATATAAAGCTCAATTAAAATTCACTTCAGATATAGCTGATAATTTTAAAGCTACTGCATTATTTCAGTATTCAAACCAAGATGCTTCATTTGCTTTAAATAAACCAGGTTTAACACCATCTAATGAAGCTTTAAGAGATAAAGTTGAAAATAATATAAATACAAGCAAAACTTTTAATATAAGAGATGCTTATTTAACTTACACGAATTACGATACCTCATTTATGTTCGGTAGAATGGAAATTGGCTCAATTTGGACTGATGATTTATTAGGAACAGGATTAAAAATCGTAAATAATAGCATTGAGAATGTAACTTTAGCAGCTTATGCTTTTGATAATTACAATAAAGATAGTGATTTAGGCGTTATTGCTACAAAAAATGATGATGATAGTATAAAAAGCGTAAGTGGTAAAAATATATATGGTATAGCAGCAATTGCTAATTTTGACCCAGTAGCAGCAGAGTTATGGGTAGCAAATATGGCTAGTTGGGGCACACTATATGCGGTAGATTTCAATGTTAATTTAGGTGATAAAGATGATTTCGCATACAATATTCACGCTCAATACGCAGGTAATAATCTTAAAAAAGATAGAAAAGATTTGTTAAAAAAAGCTACAGGCGACGAAGTAGCTAATGGTAATTTTTATGCTATTGAAGCTGGCTTTGACGCATTCGGCTTAGATTTTAATATAGGTTATGCTGGTTATGGTAAAAAGGATAAAGCTACAATTAATACTATAGAAGATAGTGGCAAATTGATTAATTATGGCGAATACGCTATGAAAGATTACCAAACAGGAGCAGTAGGTAAGAAAGATTTCGTATTCGGAACAATTGGTTATACATTTGAAGATGTAAGATTTGGTGTTGATATTATTAGCGGAACAAATAAAATCAAAAATGGCGATAAAACTGATAAAGAAAAATTATTTGAAGTTAAGCCTGAGCTATCTTACAAATATAGCGACAAATTAAACTTCTCAGCATTCTATGCTTATGGTAAAACAAAAAATTATGAAGGTATAGAAGATTGTAAAAAAGATGAAAAACTAATCAGATTTGAAGCAAAATATACATTCTAAAAATAGCTAGGCATTAAGCCTAGCACTAGATTAATTTGGCCTAACACTTATAAAAACTTAATTTAACTAATTTCAAACTCTTGGTGTTAGGCTTACTTAGTCTAGCTTTTACAACTAGCACCTTCTTTAAACACTGCTCCATAATCGTTTTTTGAATCAGGTTTAACTAAATATAAATTCTTTTGCACTTCTAAGCTCTAATCAATCTAAACAAACAAGTTTTTTAAAACTAATAGCAATACGATTAAGTAATTTAAGGTATTACGAAAGGCTGAAAATATTTACAATGCGTTGTTTTTTTTTTTTTTATTATTTAACAAATAAATCAAAATAGGAGACAATTATGTCAAAGAATACAAAAACGATGATATGTCCTTTTTGTGATGAAGAATTAAGATTTGGTGTAAAAGTATGCAGGGGTTGTCAAGCTGAAATTACTTACGAACACGAGAGAACATTTTCGCCTGGCTGGTTTATTGCTTTTTGCGTATTAACTTATATATTATATACATTTTATGATTCAATAAATGGTTGGGTTTTTGGGATACTTGTTTTTGTTGATATTGGATGCTTTGCTAATATTTTACCTATAGATACAAAAGCAGAACCTAAAGCAAAATTTGAAAGAAGGCAATTTAGATAATTAAAAACTATAAAAATTTTAAAAGCTCATCGCTTAATCAAAAAATACAAATTAATTTAAGCGAGAGCTTTTTTGAGCATACACTTAGCAAAACTCTCATTTTAACAATTACAATAATTTTATTTAGTGTTGCATATACTCTTTATAATCATTTTATGATGATTAAAGCTATTCTTTAAGAATAGCTTTTGATTAGCTTTTACAACTAGCACCTTCTTTAAACACTGCTCCATAATCGTTTTTTGAATCAGGTTTAACTAAATCTAAATTCTTTTGCACTTCTAAGCTCTCATCCATTTGCCAAGCATTCCAGCCACCATCATATACATAAATATTTTCCCAACCATCAAGTAAAGCAATAAACCAAGCAACACTAGCTCTCCAGCCTGTGCCACAATAAAAAGCTAAATTATCATTTTTATTAATGCCTTGACTTTGCCATAATTCATATATTTCATAAGGATTTCTAAGCGTTCCATCAGGGTCGTAATAATCAGCCACATTAGATGAATTTGTCCCTGCAAATCCCCAAATAGCTCCTTTTGGCTCACCACTTTTTGGTATATAATCATAACCACTAATTTTACCTATAAACTCATCCCAAGCCCTAATACTTACTAGCTTTAAATCCCCTTTATAATTTTTAATATCATCTGGCATTGATATATTTATATTAGCATTTGCAGGAATTATCGCTTTAAAATCACTTTCTTTATTAGGTATATTTGGAGTTTTTTCTATGCTAAATCCTGCTTCTTGCCAAGAATATAGCCCACCATTTAAAAATCTAACATCTTTAACCCCAGCGTATTTTAGTGCAAAAAATACTCTTAAAGCTGCCATTTGATTTTTAGAATATAAAATTATAGTTTTTTCGCTTGTTATTCCTAAGCTTAAAAGATTATTTTCTAAAGTTTTTGCATCACTTAAATTCCAAACAGGAGCATTCTCTATTAAATCAGTATTAAAATGATAAGCACCTTTTATATGCTCGCTGTATTCATCACTATTTTCTCCCCAACTAACCTCAAAAACCATAAAGTCTTTGCCATCAAAACTCTCAACTTTTTTGCCTTGCATTAAATCATTTAGCCATTTAGGATAGACTGCTAGTTGATAATTTTTAAGTTTTACTAAATCATTATTATTTGCATAATCTATAAAATCAGCATAAATCTCGCCTTTATAACCACGAGCTAAAAACTCCGAGCTAACTTTTTTTATCTCATCTAAATTAGAACCATAAAATACGAGCTTTTTATCCTTTGTAATGCCTTTGCCTTTGAAATATTCTTCAAATTTTTTATTTTCAACAAAATCCATTGATAAAGCACTAATATTTAAAGCCCCTTTAATATGACCGCCGTTTTTTGCCCCATCTTCGCTAAAACCATTATAATAACTATCAATTCTTGTATCAATTATCAAATAATCACTATTTAATCTAGCTTTAAACTCATCAGTATTTAATAATTTAACATTATCAGCATTAAAACAAGCACTAAAAATAAGTGCAAACAATAAAATTAATTTTTTCACGATACTCTCCTTAAAATAATCAAAAATCCAAAAAGCATAAAAGGTAAAAATATAAAAGCTTGAAAGCTAAAATAAGCACTAGCTATTAAAATATTTGCCACATTGCAACCACTTGCAAGAGAAGCTCCAAAAGCCATCAAAAAGCCTCCAATTACACTAAAATATCCTTGTTTTAGCGATACACCTTGAAGCGAAAATGATTTTAAATTCGCAACAATCCCACCTAAAATACAACCAAATAAAAAATAAACTCCAGAATCTAAATACCTATATTGATTGGTTACTAGATATAAAATCATATTTTTACTAGGCACTGATAAAGTAAAACTAAAACCAATCATTTTCCACATTAAAAGACTTAAAATTGCTAAAACTATTGCTAGAATGCTGATTTTTTTGGCTTTATAGATTAAATATATACTTAAAATTCCAAGTAAAATCACTAAGATAAAAGGCGAAATATTTAAAAAAGTATGAATATTAGTAAGCTCATTTTTTGTAAAAATATCTATGTATTTTTTAAATATTCCATTAAATAAAGCCATACTAAAAGCAAAAGAAAAAGCCGTTATTAAATAAGAACTATTATTAATAACTCTAGTAAAACTACCGCTAACACAAGCTTTGCTAAACGCCATTCCAACGCCAAATGCAAAGCTACCTATAATAGTAGCAAGTATTGAGAATTTAAACTCGGGTATGGTAATTAGTTTAAAATGTTCTAATATGAATAAGCCAAGAGATTGTAAAAATATACAAAAACTTAAAGCACTAACAAATGAAAAATCTTTAAAATAAAAAAGATTTCTAAAACCAGAAAAAAAGCAAAATCTATATCTTGCTAATAAAAATCCAAAAACAATTCCAAATATAAGCGTATTCATTACCTAATGACTTTCTAAAATATTTTAGAAATTATATGTTTTGAAAAATAATAAATCTTAATTCGTATTTAGATTATGAATTAAGATTTTCACCACAAAATCAATTTAGTTTTAAAGAATTTAAATTCTTTTTAATTTAAATTCTTCGTTTTCGTAAAATACTACATAAGAGCTAATTTTGTGATTAGAAAATCTAGTTTTTATAAAGTTTTCATAGGTTTTTAGCTGTTTTTCATAAGATTTATTAAAAAACGAGCTTTTATAATCAATTATCTTAACCCAATCATCGCTAATAGCTAATAAATCTATTCTATTTACTTTATTTTCATATAAAAAGTTATATTCTTTAATCAAATTATGATTTTTGATTAGTTCTTTAAACTCCACGCATTTCAGCAAATCTTCGCAAAGTTTTTTTAATTTAAGTAAATCTACCTGATTAAACTTATTATATGCAAGTCTTAAACATTCATTCAAGCTTTCATCATTAAAATCACTCAATTCACAAAAATAGTGAAATGCGTTTCCAAGCATAATCGAATCAGTGCTAAACTCTTTAGCCTTGACATTTTGAAGTGGCACGCAAGGATTAAACTCATAGCTAATACTTATAGCACTTGCTTCATTTTCTTTATATCTAAAATTAAGCAAATCATCATCTAAACTTTCATTAGCAATTTCATTATAATTAATCCCGCTAAGTCCAGCTCCATCATTTAAAATAATACAAAGAGAGCTAATCGCTCTTGTATAAGCTACATAATAAGTATTTATCTCATCAGTTTTTTTCGTATTCTCATAAATTTCAAGCTTTTTTGCATAATCTTTATCATAAAAACATCTAAGATTTCTAATAGCACTAGCGTCCTTTTTAAAGCCATACCATTTGTGGCTAGAAAAATCATATTCAATTTTAAGCCCTGTATCGTGTGGGGCATTTTTACTTAAATGAACGCAGATTAAATGCTCAAATTGTAAGCCCTTGCTCTTATGAATTGTCATAATATTTATGCCTTTTGCTTCATTGTTTGATGCAAGTTTATTACTAAGATTATATATCGTATCTAAGAAATCTTTAGAACTAATATCATCTAAAAACTCTAAAACATACTCATCTTTACATAAATCAAGATGAATTATTATCTCATTATAAATCTCATAAGCACTTTTTGTAATATCAATTTTAAGCCTTGAATAATCCTTGCCTAGCACAGACTTTACAAAAAAGCCATAAATCTCATCTCCTAAAATAGAGTATTTTGCAAATTCTATTAAAACCCTAACGCTCATTTTTGAAACTAATAAAGAGTTATTATTTACATTAGTTTTCAAACCAAATTCATTTAAATAATTAGCTATTTCATTTGCATTTGCATTATCTCTTGTAAGTATGCAAATATCATCTAATTTTGCTCCGTTTTTTAACAAACTTGCAATCTTTTTATAAACATCGTTTAAATAATCTTCGGTGATTATTTTGCTTACAACTCCATTTTCTTTACTTGCAACTAATTGCTCGTAATAATCATCATAAAGATTTTTAAAATTATTATTTACAAACTCTACTATGGCTTTTTTACTACGATAATTAGTATCAAGATTTTGCAAGCTTATATTATAGGTTTTGTTTTTGTGAAATAAATCAAATACTTCTTGTTTAGCACCCCTAAATGAATAAATTGATTGCTTTTTATCTCCTACATAAAAAAAGCTTTTTTGTTTATCATCTATGCCAATTCCAGCTACTATTTCTTCAACCAAAGGCTTAATGATTTCGTATTGAATAACCGAAGTATCTTGAAACTCATCTATTAAAAGATGGCTTAGATTTGAATTAAGTCTAAAATAAAAAAGGTCTTTTAAATCCTTATTTTGCAATATTTTATGAACATAAATCGCCACATCACTAAAGCTTAAAATGTTTTGCTCTTTATGATAATTTTTCGCAACTTCGCTAAATTTGTCTAAATAATTAAAGCATAATTTTAATTGATTGCTCTCTAAAAAACCATAATATTTAGCAACGATTGAAAGTAATTCTTCATAAGCTGCTGCAAAAGTTGGTAAATCTAGGGCTTTTTGTATATTTGATTTACTAGCGTCTAAAAATGAGCTAGCAAGTAAAGAATTTAAATCCGTAATTTTGCCAAGCCATTCATCTACTTTTTTATTTGCTCCAGTAAAATTATCTTTAAGCCTTAAAAACTCATCAAAAGGATTTATAAAAGTCGTATCATTTATGATTTTTTCGCCTGTATAATTTAAATACAAACTCTCAAGCCAGTTTAAAAAATCTCCTAAACTCATATTAAAATCTTTTAAATCTCTTACTAATTTTATAGCTTCATTTGTATCTAAAGACTTTAAAAACTCTTCTTTAATATCTAAATAATCAATGAGTTCCGCATCTACGCTTAAGCCTTCGTGTGTTGCAAAAAGCCTTAAAATCTTAGAAAAAAAGCTATCAAAAGTATAAATCCTAAGCTCATCTTCTTTAAAGTTTTTTAAGAATTTATTTCTTGTATTTATGATTTGCTCGGCACTTAAACCTAATAAATCTTGCAAAAATTGAAGCTCGGCAGCTCTATTTTCAAGCTCTAAAAATACCTTTGTAATTCGCTCTTTCATCTCATTTACGGCTTTTTTTGTAAATGTAAGAGCTACTATATCATTAATACTCGCCCCACTTAAAACTAAAGCAATATATCTAACACTTAGAGTAAAAGTCTTGCCACTTCCAGCACTTGCTGCTAATGCGATATGTTTCATACTCTATCCTTTTTATTGATTATTAAATGATAATAGCCATAAGCATTTTCACTTTTTTCTAAGATAAAGCCATCTTTAAGAGTTGCAATATCGCTTTCAATCTCTTGAGATAATTTATTAAAATTTTTACATTCAAACACCGCCCCACGAGTGCTTTTTAAATAAATTAAAGCTGTTTGTATCGTAGGCTTATCTAAAAGCATTGCGTAAAAGGCTAATTGTTTTTCGTGATTTTTAGTAGAATTTGGCTTGTTTGTAGTCTTATAATCAATTATTAGCTCATCACTTATCCTATCAGCTATCCCATAAGCATCAATATTTGCAATTTTACCCGAAAGCTTTTCTTCGCAATTTGCACTTGGCTGATTGTTGTTAATATAATATGCGATTTCATCTAAATTATCATATATTAAAGCATAATCAATTGGGCTTAATTTGTCTTTTAGCTCTTTTTCAAATTCTTGTTTTAAATTCTTAAAATCAGCGTTTTGTAAAAACTCATGAACCATAGTCCCAACTGCTGCTTTTTCGTTTGAATTGCTAGGCTCACTTAATTCTAAAATATATTTTAAATAATACTCATAAGGTGAGTTTAAATAGCACGATAATCTTGAAAAACTAAGCGGTTTTGCAAAAAAATTATGATTTTTTATAAGTTCTAAATCAGGCTCAAATATATTTTCATTTGCTTTTATTTTGCCATTGAGTGCATTTAAAAACGACTCCATAAGCCCTTTTTCATCTACGATTTGTCTTTGGCAATTATAATCTTTTAGCATTCTAGCAGGTGATTTTTCTTCGTTTTCAAGGTATAAAACAAAAACTTCTTTGGCATTAAAAAGCTCTTTATAATAATGCCTTTGTAAATTTTCTCTATCAGCATAGCTAATTAGCCCAGCCTTTGTGCGAACAGCATTGTTTAAAAACATTTCACTAACACTTCGCTTTGGCACTAAATCATCATTAAAATCAAGAACAATTACTAAATCATATTTCATTCCACGACTTTCAAGCATACCTAAAGCATCGACATTTCCGCCGTTTGTGTGAGAAATTTTAATATTATTAGCGTCAAGTAATTTTATGATTTGCTCGTTTGTTAGCTTAAACTCATTATTTAAAATCTTTATATCATTTAGGCGGTTTTTTAGGATTTCTTTAATTTCAGCGTTTTTACTAAGGCTTAATAGTTGCTCTTTTAATTTATCAAAATTACTAAAATCAAGTTCGCTTGTATTTAATAATCTTTTTTGCACTAAAGCCAACTCATCATTACCTAAAATCGCATTTAGTTTTTGTGCTATTTCGTTTGAGTTTAGCCCACTTGCAATATTTAAATAATTATGAATATCAATGGCTTTTAAGCTAGTTGCAATGCTTTCATCAGGCATAATAAGTGCTATTTGTTTATCGTTTTCATAATATTTTGATATTAGACTAAGTGCGTAAATGTATTGATAAATTGAACTTTTAAACGAAGCAATTTTTAAGGTATTGTTATAATTTAGCTTAGTTTGCTCTAGAATTTGCCAAGAATTATTAAAACTTAGAGTATAAGTATGATTTGGCTCAAAATCTATCTTAAATGATTTTTTTAAAAGATTTATATTGTAATCGCTTACATTTGTGATGATTTTTACATCTATTTTGTCTGAAATACTCTCAAAGAATTCTAATTCGTATTGCTTTAAAAAGCCGTTTAGATAAAAGCTAATTGATTTATATTGACTAAGTAAAAACCAATTAGCTTTTAAATCTTTAATAGTTATATCATCATATAAATTTTGATTATCTAATTCGTTTTTATAATGCTTTAAACACTCTTCTAAAATGTCTAAATACTCATCAAAAAAGCTATATAAATCATTATTTCTTAAATCATCTATACTTACTTTTTGACTATTTAATTCGCTAAAAAATGAGAATAAATATTCTTTATTTTTTAAAAAACTTAAAAAATCATTTGAAAAATTAAGCTTTTTATAATCTTTAGTTTTATTACAAGCCCTACTCATAGCAATGATTTGCTCTACTTCAGTCGCTCTTCTTTTATCATTTATTGCGAAATCTTGCAAAAACTCATTAATACTAATTGTAGTTGGAAAAAATCCTTCATTTTTAATACTTGCTAAGTAGTTTTTAATTTGCCTTAAATTAGAAAATACAATCAAATCCTTTTTATACATTTATTTTCCTTTTAAAAGATTATTATGAGTAGTTATAGCGTAAAAAAGCTTTAATATTAAGCTTTTTTACATTGATTTTTGCAAAGTTCAAGTTTATAAAATTTTGAAAGTTCATTGATTTTAAAATCAATCAATAAAGTCCAGCGTCCATTAGAAATATCTCCTAAATCAGCTTTAAATTCTTTTAAATTATCATCATAATTTACGATGATTTCTTTATCTTCATATTTTGTGTGTGGTCTTGTTAATTTTGCCTTTACGCTTATATTGCTTGCTTTTAAATTAGACTTTTCTTTAACTTGTAATATCACTTCATTATCTACAAATACCGCTGGGCGTTTAGTAACATCTAATCTTGTTTTATCGCCTAAAACCCTAAAAGCAAAATTATCTAAAAATAATTTTTCGTTTTCTTTGATTTTTGCGTAATTATTCTCAACATCTTGATATTTTAAAAAATAACTTTCATCTTCATCTACTGGATAATCAAAAGATAAATAAACGGTGTAAATACAAGCAATCATCATAAAAATGATTGAACCAACAATCAAATAAGGCCAATGTCTTCCTTCTTTTATCATTTTTTCTTTACCTTTCTTCTAATTAAAACTACTATAAAAACAATAGTAAAAATATAAAAAATAGTTCTAATTGTATTTATAATATTATCATTTAAATCCCCGTAAGAATACTCAAGTTCTACACCTTTACTACTTGCAATTACATCACACAATTCAGCAAACCCATTTAAAATCGCTGCATTTATTAAATCTTTTCCTTTAGGTTGAGTAAGTATTGGCAATATTGCACCTTGTTTTGGGAAAAATCCATATTTTAAATAATAATATTCGGTAACACTTCTAAAATCTAATCCTAAATCACTTATAACATCTAACTTTTTATCTTTAAGGCTAATTACTATAATTGCATAATTTTTATCAGTTTTAATACTTTGTTTTAAATCTTTAAAAGGAATTTCATTTGATATCAAAACACTTGTTTTAATACCTGTTTTTTGCTCTAAATCATTACTTAAAATATTTATTTCATTTAATACTTCATTACTTAAAGGCTCTTGTGAAAATAAATTCACAAGAGCTAAAAGCATTATAATTATTAGCTTTTTCATCCTATACCTAAATGATTAGGAGTTAAAACTGACCAAGCTGTAACTATTGCTAACACAACCATTCCTAAAACTATAATTGTTTCTAATAACTTGCTCATTTTGCGTCCTTTCTAAAATCTTCTAAACTTCTATTTTCGTGCATTTTAGCATCTTCAATTTTTTCTAGTTTATAAGGATTTCTGATTTCTTTTTGTTGAACATTTATTCCCCAAATAGTAAGCCCAACTAGGATTGATAATAATAAAACGGTAGCTATTAACATACCTGTAATTCCGTGTAATCCAAACACATTTCTATTATGATTATCCATTTTTTACTCCTTTGATAATGTGCTTACATAACGAGCAACTGCATCTACTTGCTCATCGCTTAGCATTGATTTAAAGCTTGGCATTGCTCCTATTACTTTTACGCTTGCATCAGCACTTGCTATCTTACCGCTAGCTAAAACCATTTTAATAAAATCAGGTTTAGTATAGATATTTAATGCAGGTGCTACACCTTCAGTGCCTTCTCCATTTTCTCCGTGACAAGCTGCACAAGTTGTTTCAAATACATCTTTACCAACTTCACCTTGCATTCCATTTGCTACATAAGTTGCAACTGCTTTTGCGTCATCTCCTTCAACTAAACCAGCTGGCATTTCTCCGTATCCTAAACCTGTTGAGCCGTTTTCTAAAATATCTAAAATTCCAGCAACGCTACTCCATTTAGTTAGGTCTTGAGCCTTACCATTAATTCCAGTTGCTTCAGCACCATGACAAGGAGCACAATGTAATAAAAATACATTTCTACCCATATTTAATTTAGATTCATCATCAAATGCTACATATTTTTCTTTATATTTTGCATTATGACTTGCTACTTCTTCATTATATTCACCTATTGATGAATATTTGTTTAGTGGAAAACCTATTAAAAAATACCATAAAGCAAACACTATTAAAACGATAAACATAACAGCCCAACCTACTGGTAATGGGTTTTTATATTCGCTTATTCCATCCCATTCGTGCTCGCTTGTTTCAGCATCTTTTCTTTTAATTCTCATCTGTTTAAATACATTTAAACTTACTATCAACACGGTAGCAACAATAACAACTGCACCAATTATAGAAAGTAAATTTACATTATCAGAAAGATTTAACCATTTCATCACTTTCTCCTATTTTCTAATAAAGATGAATTAATATCATCATCTAATGCAAGATTTGCATATTTTTCATAATCTTTTTTACCTTCTCTTTGTGCTTTATATAAATGAATAATATAAGCATAAAGCACAAAGGTCAAAAACGCCACAAGGAAAAAATAAGCATGTCCTTGATATTGCACAAGTTCAACCAAACTCATAATTCTTCCTTACTTTAAGCTATTTAAATACGCAATCAATGCAACTATTTCTTTAATTTCGCATTTACTATCAAGTGCATTTGCACGGCAAGGTTCAAACGCTTGTTTTACTTCTTCATCGCTCATTGCATCAACAATAGGTGTAGCTTGTTCTACCATCATTTTACGAGCGTCTTCGTAAGTTCCTAATTTTGGATAACCTTCTTCATCATAAGGAACATTGAAAACTTTTTTAACAGTTAAAGCTTCAGCATAAGCTGTATCTAAATCTGAATTCTTTTTAAATAAATGTGGATATTCAGGCATAATTGAACTAGGCACTACAGAAACAGGTTTTTTCATATGATTTTCGTGCCAATCAGTAGTTCTATAATTACCAACTCTCATTAAATCAGGACCTGTTCTTTTTGAACCCCATAAAAATGGTCTATCATAAGCATATTCACCTGCTTTTGAATAAGCACCATATCTATCTGTTTCTGCTTTAAATGGACGAATTAATTGCGAATGGCAAGCATTACAACTTTCTTTAATATAAACATGACGACCTGCAAGTTCTAAAGCTGTATAAGGCTTTTTGCTCTCAATTGGTCTAGCGTTAGGACTAAATGCAGGTAGAATTTCTACAACACCAGCATAAGCAATAACAACAAATACAAATACCGCAAAAAAGAAAGGATTTTTTTCTAACCAACTAAACATTTTTTACCTCCTTACGCTTGCATTGGACTTGCTGATTTTGGTTCAACTTCAACGCTTCTGCTTGAAGTAACTGACTTATAAATATTATAAGCAAACATAAAAAATCCTATTAAATATAATAAACCACCAATAGCTCTTATTATAAAATAAGGATGTAGTGCTATAACAGTATCAATAAATGAATAAGTTAGAGTTCCATAATCATCATAAGCTCTCCACATCATACCTTGAGTAATTCCAGCAATCCACATTGAGCTAAAGAATAATACAATTCCTAAAGTTTGGATAGTAAATTGGTATTCCATAATTTTTTTACTATAAATCTCTTTTTTAAATACCCTTGGAGTCATATGATAAATTGCAGCCATAGTCATAAATCCTACCCAACCAAGTGTTCCATCATGCACGTGTCCTGGAATCCAGTCTGTAAAGTGTGCTAGAGCATTGATTGATTTAACTGATTGAATTGAGCCCTCAAGTGTGCTGAACATATAAAATGTTGAAGCAAAAATCATAAACTTAATTAATGGGCTTTCTTTTACTTGGTGCCATTCACCTTTCATTGTAAGTAAGATATTGATTGCACTACCCCAACTTGGTAATATTAATACAACAGAGAAAATTGAACCCATTGTTTGCATCCAATCAGGAACGGTTGAATAAATCAAATGGTGTCCGCCTGCCCATAAATATATAAACATTAAAGACCAGAATGAAAATAGTGATAATTTATAAGAAAATACTGGCTGACCACTTTCTTTTGGTAAGAAATAATATATTTCAGCAATAATTGCAACCGTGAAAACAAAAGCAACCGCATTATGTCCCCACCACCATTGAATTAAAGCATCATTACTTCCTGCATACATAGATACTGAATGAAGCCAAGAACCCATTCCTGTAACTAATTTTGTAGGAACTTCCATATTATTAAATAAATAAAGCATTGCTACACCTAAAAATGTCGCAATGTAATACCAAATAGAAATATAAAGACTTTTTTCACGGCGAATTCCAATAAGTCCAAAAATTCCCATACCCCATAAAACCCAAATAACAACAACTGCTATATCAAAAGGCCATTCAAGTTCTGCGTATTCTTTTGAAGTTGTAACACCAGCAAAAAGACTTACAACAGCTAATAATATAGTAATCATAAAGATTATAAAATGAGCTTTACCTATGAACATTAAGAATTTTGATTCTCTTAATGAAACTTTTAAAACTCTTTGACCTACATAATACCAAGTAGCCCAAATACCTGAAAGCATAAAGCCATAAACAACTCCGTTTGTATGAAGTGGTCTTAGGCGGCCAAATGTAGAATATTCACCTGCAATATTATTTAGCTCAGGAAATGCTAATTGAAACGCGATTAAAGTTCCAATTCCCATACCGATTATGCCAAACAAAATACATGCGAACATAAACCACTTAGCTACGGTATAATCATAGCCAAGATTTTGCGATGGATTTGCCATAACTGCTCCTTAAATAGAAATTAAAATAATCTGCTAATTATAATCTTAAAAAAAATAAACTAAGCTTAATTTGTAATAATTTTGAAATCTTTTTTATAAAATTCTAAAAAAATTCTATTATTTCTCTCGTGTAATTTATATTCATTTAAGCAATCTAGCTCATCTTTTACGAATGAGCCTTTGTATAAAATAAATTTCGTATTATCATTGGTTATATCATTACATAAAGTAACAATTAGTTCTGTTTTTGCAAAAGCTCTTGAAGTTATCAAATCGCATTTTAAGTCTTTTTCACATTCAACTTTTATAGGTTTAATAAACACATTATCTAAATTAAACTTAGCTTTAATTAGCGATAAAAATGCTGATTTTTTATAACTTGGCTCATACAAATAAAAATTACAATCTCTTTTTAAAAAAGCTAAAAATATAGCAGGAAAACCAGCACCTGAGCCAATATCTGCTATATTAATTCCTGATTTAAATTCTACGAAATTAAGTATTTCAATACTATCAAGTGCTGCTGCTTTTATATCTTTTAATCTTGTAATATTATGAACTTTATTGTATTTTTTTAATTCATCTTCATATGAATTTATAAAAGCTAAAAATTCATTATTCATTTAGCATATGCCCCATTTTGCAAGATTTAACTTTTAGATATTGTTTATTGTATTCATTGCTTTGCATTATTAATGGTATGCGTTTTACATCTTTACTAATAGCTTTTAATTTTAAAGGATTATTTGTAAGCAATCTTACGCTTTTAATTTTGTAATATTCAAGTATAAAATCAACTATTTTATAATCTCTTTCATCATCTTTAAAGCCTAGTTTTAAATTCGCTTCAAGTGTATCAAATCCATTATCTTGTAAATTATAAGCATTTACTTTATTAAATAGACCTATTCCACGACCTTCTTGACGAAGATAAATAACCATTCCGCCATTTGCTTCAATATATCTTAAAGATGCTTTTAATTGGTCTCTACAATCGCATTTAAGCGAACCTAAAGCATCACCTGTAAGGCATTCAGAATGTATGCGAACATTAATCTCATCACTAATTTCGCCTTTCATAATTACTAAATGCTCTTTTTCGTTTTCTTTAAAAGATTGGATAATAAAATTTCCAAATCTTGTAGGTAAATTTGCTTGTTTTGAAATTTCAACTAACATTGTTTAACTCTTTTTTGATTTAATTAGCCTTAATTATACAAAAAAAGGAGTTTAGTGTGCGTAAATTTAGACGACTTAGAAAAAGCCCTATAATTAGGGACTTAGTAAAGGAAAACCAACTTAGCTTAAACGATTTGATTTACCCTTTATTTGTAGTAGATAAAAAAAATGCAAAAATTGAGATTAAATCAATGCCAGGAGTTTATCAATTAGGATTTGATGAATTACTAGCAGAATGTGAAAATTGTTTAAAGCTTGGAATTAAGAGTATTTTATTATTTGGCGTATTAGATGAAAGTGCAAAAGATAGTTGTGGAAGTGATGCAATGAGTGATAATGGGCTTATAGCTCGTGCTATTAGAGCTATTAAAGAGCGTTTTGGCGATAGCTTATATTTAATTGCAGATTTGTGCTTTTGTGAATACACAGACCACGGACATTGCGGAGTATTAGATGAAGATGGATATTTAAATAACGAAATTACGCTTTTAAATTCTAGCAAACAAGCTTTAGTAATGGCTAGAGCTGGTGTGGATATGATTGCACCTAGTGGAATGATGGATGGAATAATAAAAACTTTAAGAACTACTTTAGATGAAAATGGCTTTGATACTTTACCTATTATGGCTTATTCAACCAAATTCGCAAGTGCATACTATGGACCTTTCCGTGATGTGGCTAATTCAGCTCCTAAAAAAGGCGATAGAAAAGCTTATCAAATGGATTATGCAAACGGAAAAGAAGCTTTGAATGAAAGCTTAGAAGATGAAAAACAAGGTGCTGATATATTGATGGTAAAACCTGCTTTAGCATATTTAGATGTAGTTAAAGAAATTAGCCAAAACTCACTACTTCCACTATGCGTTTATAATGTAAGCGGAGAGTATTCAATGCTTAAAAACGCTGGAATAGCTGGGCTTGTAGATTATCCAAAAATCTTAATGGAAACTATGATTAGTTTTAAAAGAGCGGGTGCAAAACTAATAATCACTTATCACGCTAAAGAATTAGCCGAAATGTTAAGGGGATAAAAATGGATTTTAGTGTATTAGCAAAATATCAAACAAGTGGCCCAAGATATACTTCATATCCAACAGCTATTGAATTTAGCGAAGATTATAAATATGATGATTTTATAAAAGATTTAGAAAGTAACGAAAATAAGCCTTTATCGCTTTATTTTCACTTGCCGTTTTGTCGTTCGGCTTGTTATTTTTGTGGCTGTAATGTAATTTATACAGCTAATGAAGATAAAAAAGAAAGGTATTTAGATTATATTTTAAGAGAGCTTGATATTTTAAAAACTCATCTTAAGACAAAAAAAGCTATTCAAATGCACTTTGGCGGTGGAACGCCTACATTTTTTAGTGCAGCTCAACTTGAAATCTTGCTTAAAAAAATTAATGAAATATTTGAGTTTTTACCTGATAGTGAGCTTTCTTGTGAGATTGACCCTAGATTTTTAAATGTTGAACAAATGAGCGTATTTGCAAAATACGGCATAAATAGAATTAGCTTTGGTGTGCAAGATTTTGACCCTAAAGTGCAAAAAGAAATTCATAGAATTCAACCTTACGAAATTACAGAAAATGCAGTAAAACTTGCAAGAGCAAATGGGGTAAAAAGTATAAATACTGATTTAATTTACGGACTTCCTTATCAGGATTTAAACTCATTTAGCAAAACACTTGAGACAATTTTAAAAATAAATCCTGATAGACTTGCTGTGTTTAATTACGCTCATGTGCCTTGGATTAAAAAGAATATGAGAAAATTTGATGAAAGCACTATTCCTGAAGCTAAAACTAAGTTAGAAATTCTAAAACATACTGCGAAATTTTTAGGCGAAAATGGTTATAAAATGATAGGAATGGATCATTTTGCAAAACCTAATGATGAATTATTTAAGGCTTTAGAAAATGGCACACTTCATAGGAATTTTCAAGGATATACTACAAAAGGTGGAGCTATTTTGGTTGGCGTTGGGCTTACTAGTATTGGAGAAGGGCTTAATTATTACGCACAAAACTATAAATATTTAAACCTTTATGAAGCAGCTATTGATAATGGCAAATTACCATTTCATAGGGGAATTAAACTTAATAATGATGATTTAATTAGAAAAGCTGTAATAATGAGTTTAATGGCTAATTTTAGTCTTAATATTAAAGAAATTGAAAAAGAATTTAAAATAGTATTTTGGGATTATTTTAACGACGCAAAAGAGTATTTAAAAACTTATGCTGAATTTTTACAAATTAGCGATGATGAAATAAAAGTAAATGAAACAGGCACATTATTAATCCGTAATATTTGTATGGGATTTGATGCTTATATGAAAAATAAAGGTGAAAAGACCTTTTCAAAAACATTATAAAGGTAAGTAAATGTATGAATTAGCAAAAAAAGTTATATTTAAGTTTGACCCTGAAGATATGCACCATTTAGTAATCAAAGCTCTTAAAACTCAAAGATTTTTAAAAGTAGTTGATTATAAAAAAACTTATAAGAATTTAGAAAATGAATTAATCAATATGAAATTTTCTAATCCTATTGGACTTGCAGCAGGATTTGATAAAAATGCTGAAGTGGTAGCTCCTTTAGCAAATCTTGGCTTTGGTTTCATTGAAGTCGGAGCAATCACTCCTAAGGCTCAGCCAGGTAATCCTCGCCCAAGAATTGAAAGATTAGTAGATGAGCTTAGCATTCGCAATGCAATGGGGTTTAATAATGATGGTGTAGAAGTTGCAAAAGCAAATTTAATGCGTGAGAATTTCTCAAAACTACCTCCGATTTTTATAAATATAGGTAAAAATAAAATTACACCTAATGAAGAAGCGATAAATGATTATGAGATTTTAGTTCGTGAGCTAAAGCCTTATGCAGACGCTTTTGTAATTAATATAAGTTCGCCTAATACTCCAAATCTAAGAGATTTACAAAATGCTAAATTTATTGAAGAAATTTTTACTAGGCTAAATGCTATTAATGATGTGCCAAAATTTATAAAATTTGCTCCTGATATGGATTTTGGCTTGGCTACTGAATTAAGTCTAACAGCTTTAAATGCTAATGCTTGTGGAGTGATTTTAAGCAATACTACGCAAGATTATTCGCTTAGCAAAAAGCCTGATTTAACCAAGGTTGGCGGCTTAAGTGGTAAAGTATTAGCCGAAAAGTCTTTAAATATGCTAAAAGCAATCGCACCAAGCGTGCATAAAAAAGGCATAATTATTAGTAGTGGCGGGATATTTGACGCAGCTCAAACTTATGAGCGTATAAAATGGGGTGCTAGTTTAGTTCAAGTGCTTTCATCTATGATTTTCGTTGGACCTAGAATTGCTAGAAATATAAATGATGAGCTTACAAAATTAATAGAAAACGACGGCTTAAGCTCGATTAATCAAGCCATCGGCGTAGAATTATAAGAATTTGAAATTCCTATTTCAAATTCTTATAATATTTTAATACTAATTAAGGAATTTTAACTACAAAAAATGATAAACAGAAAACTAAAAATGGATGGGATAAAATTAATAAATAAACTTTCTAATAATTCAATAAAAATTGTATTTTTTGACCCACAATATAGAGGTATTCTTGATAAAATGAATTATGGAAATGAAGGTAAAAAGCGTGGAAAAGAACGCTCGTTATTACCTCAAATGGATGAAAAAACTATAAATGATTTTATCAAAGAAATAGAAAGAGTTTTGGTTGATAGTGGTTATTTGTTTTTATGGGTTGATAAATTTCATTTAGCTGAAGGGTTACAAAGTTGGTTGAGTGATAGAATGTATATTGTTGATTTTATTACTTGGAATAAACAAAAGATAGGTATGGGATATAGAACAAGACGAAAAAGTGAATATTTAATAATTATTCAAAAACATCCAAAAAAAGCTAAAAGCACTTGGAGTTTGCATAATATTCCTGATGTTTGGGATGAAAAGCTAGTAGATAAAACGCACACACATCAAAAACCATTAGAATTACAAAAACAATTAATTCTAGCTACAACCAATGAAAATGATATAGTTTTAGACCCAGCAGCAGGAAGTTTTTCGGTGATGAAAGCTTGTTTAGAGTGTAATAGAAATTTTTTAGGTTGTGATTTAATTTATGGAGAAGAAAATGAGTAAGATTATTAACGCTAAAGGTAGAGTTGATGGTAATTCAGGTTATGCTAGAGTAATAGGAAATGAGGAATTAGGTAAATTATTATCAAGAGTGCAAAGCACTGTTATTTCTAATGGCAGTGAACTTGAAAGATTATTAATTTCTAGGAGTCAGTGTATTCAAAATATTGATGAATTTATAAAAAATGCTACAGAAAATAAAATTAGCAACGGAACTTATTTATGTTTGAAAAAAACTTTTAAAAAATCTACAAAATACAGCAAAGGTGTAGAAAAAATAGAGCCTGATATGATGATTTTTGTAGTACAAGAGCATAGGGTTTGCAAAATTATAGAATTAAAAGACGGAGATGTTTTTGATACTAAAAAATCCGCTAAAGAAAAAGAAAATCTAGAAAAATTTGCTATGATTTTTGGAGTTAAAATTCCTTTTGTTACAGAATATTATATTTGTAGCTTTAATCAAAACGATAAAGAAAAAATCAAACTAGGTTTTAAAGGTGTTTTTGACTTAGAAAACATAATGACAGGTAAAGAACTTTGCGATATTTTAAATATAAATTACGATGAAATAATAAATATTCGCAAAAAAGATGCTAAAGAAAATTTAGAATATTTTATAGATGAATTAGTCAAAATCAAAAAAATTCAGCAAATGTTAAAAGATAAAATTTAAAAAGTTATTGGTATAAAAGCAATATTAATTTTATACCAAATTCCTATTTCAAATTCTTGATTTTTCGCATTGCTAAAATATAGACTAAAATAAATGAAAATAAAAATAATCTATTCATATATTCATAAAAAATACCGCTTCTATCAAAGCAAATAATTTGAATATAAAAAGCTATAAAAGATATTAGAGTGATTATTTTTGTAATTGCTCTAATGTTTGATTTATAGTGATTTAATAAATAAAATATATCAATATAAATAATAGGCATTATTATTATGCTAAGTTCAGTTAATGCCATTATAAACACTATTCCAACGATAAAAATAGTTAAAACAATAGTAATGCCAAGATAAAAACTAAAAGGTATTATCAAATTAGTCTTACTAGCAATTGAGCTAAAATCTAAAGTTAAAAAATAAGCTAAAGAGCGTTTTGGAGTAATCTCATTAAAATGCCTTTCTTTTATCATTGATAAAATCAGTGCAAGTATGAAAAAAATAATAAAACCAATGGCTTTATAATTAATTGAAAGCATAAAATTATCTTCTAAATAAACCCTAAGCCAATGAAAGCATACTAAATAATAATCAATAAGATAAAACGCTATTATTACAATGATAGTTTTGATTATTTTATTTTTTGTGATTGAATTAAGCCTTTGTAAAGTGCTAAGAATTAGTATAAAATCAATAACAAGATAAAAATTAGCATATAAACCCTGAAAAACAATTTGAGAATAACTCATAAAATCATTTTTAATAAAAGTAAAATCTACATTATTAGCTAAAACTAAACGCACAAATCTTGAAAACTCTATCAAACAATAAAACAAGCCAAAAGCTAAAATCGGAAAAACAAAAATCATAAAGGCATACGAACGCCTACTCATAGTAGCTCTTAAATCAAAATTAGCTACATTAATCAAAGCTTCTTTTATGCAATTCATTTTGTATACCCCC
This sequence comes from Campylobacter sp. RM12654, assembly GCF_020137585.1. Lineage (NCBI taxonomy): Bacteria > Pseudomonadati > Campylobacterota > Epsilonproteobacteria > Campylobacterales > Campylobacteraceae > Campylobacter > Campylobacter sp. RM12654. The sequence goes on along the minus strand of NZ_JACGAR010000006.1, from coordinate 48,654 downwards.
CCCCATTAACAACTCGCAAATATCAACGCCTAAAACCTTGCTAATATTATAAATATGCTCTAGATTAAAATGTTTGCCGTTTTTGTTGTTTTCACAATTTGAATAAAAGGCTATTGATTTTATGCCTATACTTAGGGCTAAATCTAGTTGACTGATGTTTTTTTCGGTTCTAAATTTTTTAACATTACTTGATACTAATTTATAAAATTCTTCTATTTCTTCAGTGTTTTTCATACATTATCCTATAGGTAAAATCTAATAATTTAAACAATATAAAAATTTAAAATCTATATCCTATAGGATAAATTAATTTATTTATGATAAATTTGTTTTTAAATTTATTTAAGGAGAAAAAATGAAAAAATTATTTTTGTTTTCATTAGTTGCATTAGCTTTTAGCTCTTGTGCTGCTATTGATAATTTCACAACCTATACTGAAGGCACTAAGATTACCAAAGATGAGCTTGATAGCATTGTGGTTAATAAATCTAGCAAAAGTGATTTGGAAGCGAAATTCGGAGCACCTAGCAGAATTAGTTCTTCTAATGAATGTGAAATGTGGCATTATGATTTCGTTAAGATTAGTTCTTTTAGCCCAAATATAAATGATTCTAATGTTTTTTGTATCAACAAAAAAGGCATAGTAATTAAAAAACTAAAAGCTAAAACAAAAAGCAATAACCCATTATTAAGATAAGAAATTATGAAAGATTTTTTTAATAAAGCATTTAAAGGACTTAATCCTAGTTATTATTTTAGGTATTTATTTTTGGCATTGTAATATCTGTTTTATTTTTATGTTAATAACTAACTTAGTCGGTAATATAGTTGCTCCTATTGGATTAATATATTTATGTTATTACACAGCAAAAATCAAAACTAAAATTTGGCTTTAAAAGCCAAATTTTATATTTTATAGTATTGATAAATGGTATCCATACAAGTATTTTAATACAGATTTTTTACTAAAACGATTATTAAAAAATAACTTCTTACTACTAGTCCACAAATATATTTTCATTTTTAGAACATAATTAATAAGTAAGCATTAATAAATCTATGTTGTGTTGTAGCTATTGAATATTTATCTTTTATTATTAAAGGTTTTAATCATTTCATTATTATAAAAATCTAGCTAAATTTATTAGAAATATTTTTTATAACAATTATCAAATAGCCTTATTTTATTGACTGCACTTACGATTATTTTTTAACTACAATTTGAGCTTTTTAACGAATTTAAATCAAATTCTAAGATACTTTTCATAAATTACATTAAATCACCATTAAAAGCTCTTGTATGTTTTTAGCCAATCTTTTATACAAATTCTTTTAAACTTCAAAATCTCATCAATTCTTACTATTAATTTTTAAATTAAAAAGATGGCAAAAGAATTTATAAAAATTATCAAAATATAAAACTACAAATTTATATAAGATTTGACTTTTGACTAACGATTCTAAAATTACAAAATACATTTTCTTACTTTTTTGTAAAAAGTATTATTGCATTTACTTCACAAACAATAACCAAATAAAATTCACAATATATTAATCTGCTACAATATAAAAAAATATTTAAAGGTTGAAAATGAGTATAAAAAAATACAAAAACAAAACTATAGAACTATTTAACAATATTTTTCCATGTTTACAAAGAAATCATAAGCAGATACAAGATAAACCTATAACTTCTACAAACAAAGGACAAAATGATGAAGATTTTTTCCAAACTAACAGAATAACAACAAGATGGATATATAAAAATATTAAAAAATATGGACAAATATCTCTTGCTTTAGGGCAAATTTTATTACTAATACTAATTATAGGTTCTGCTTTTAATTATGGTGTAGTATATGTTTTTACATTACAATACCCAATAGAACTTACATTTGAGCAATTCTTAGCTTTTGGATTTTCTAATTTATCTTGGTTTTTATTTTTAATATTTATTTTATACATTTCAACAGAATTAGTGTGGCAAATTAAAAATGTAAAAGAAAAAAATAAAGCATCAAAACTTATTTTATATGTACTTCTTATACTTCCAGTATTATTAGTGTATTTATTAGGGTTTTTTATATTCTATTTTTACTATGAAAAACAATTTATATATTTATATATTTTTTTATTTGCAGTAATGATTTTTTTGCATATTGGCATACTATATAAAGGCAATAACAATAATATAAATTATATAAGAATTATCACATGTATTATGTCAATTTACATTTTTATGTTATCTAACATCAAAACTTTATCTCTTTCTGGCTTAGGAGATTACTACGCTACAATAATGGTTGATAAAAATAGCTTTATAAAAGATATGTTTGATGGTTTTTATGACAAAAATAACAAATATCACTATAAAGGCAATTATATTGAGCTAAAAGATGTAAAAGTATTATCAACTTTAGGAGATATTGCTTATGTAGAGTTATGCAGTGAAAATATGGAGATAGGTAAAACATTAGAAAAAGATTGTGAAAAAAGCATAAGGGTTGATTTTATCAAAAAAGACATTCACATAATAAGAAATGGTAAAAAGCAAAATGTTACTAATACAGAAAATGGTAGCAATAAAACAAACAACGAAAGCAAAGAACAAAATTTAGAAAAGCCACAAGATAGTAAAAAATAAGAAAACACTACAAAAAATAACTAGAATTTAAAATAGGAATTTCGTTTGTTTAGTGTTATTTTAAGCTAGAGTTTCATAACAAAAAACCTAGCTAAAAATACACGAAATCAATTTTTTAAACAAACGAAATTTACTTTTAAATTCCTATTTCAAATTCCCAAAATCTCATTTAGTTTTAAATCAAATCCCTACTCGTTAGCTAATTCAATAGCCAAAATCTCAGCTTGAGCTAAAACTCCATCAATCGCAAGTTGTTGCATATCAGGTGGATAGCCGTATTTATTGAGCACTCTTTTTACAGCTACTCTTAGCCTTGCTCTTACATTTTCTTTTATCATCCAGTCTATACTTGTATTGTTTTTAATGATTTGTAGTATCTCGCTAACAAGAGCTAAAAGCTTTTCATTTCCTAGGATTTTTTCATACTCATCATTACAAGCAAGTGCTGAGTAAAAGGCGTATTCATAGTCTTTTAGCCCTAATTTTTTAGTCTCATCATCCATGCTTGCTATACTTTTACTCATATTTATTAGTTCATCTAGTGCCTCGCTTGATGAAATTAGCTTATTGTTATATTTTTTGATAGTCTCGTTTAACATTTCGGCTAGTTTTTTAGTCTTTGTTAGGCTTAGTTTTTGCCTTGATTTTATCTCATCGTTTAGTATCTTTTTTAGCATTTCAAAGGCTAAGTTTTTACGCTTCATATTCTTTACTTCTAGCAAAAACTCATCAGAAAGTATAGATATATCAGGCTTTTTTATCCCACTAGCATCAAAGATATCCACCACACTAGATGATACGATAGCCTTATCTACCACTTGTTTTATCAAAGTTTGATTAAGAGAGTTCTCACTCTTATTTACCCTAGCAAACTTTAAAAACCTAGCCTTTATCGCATACATAAAAGCGATTTTATCCTTTATACTTAAGGCTTTTTTTATTAAACAAACTAAAATTTTACAGAATATTTTTCTACAATCAAAGAATTTATTTCTCTTGTTATATCTTTTCCATGAGATTGATTGATAATTTCATTAATTTTGCAAAAGTCAGCTTGCCCATCTTCTGATGATAAACATTCTTTCAACAAATAATTTGCTAAAGTTTCAGCTTCAACAAGAGTAATTGCATAATTATTTATATCATCAGCAACCCCACGATTAAATTTAGGAGCCACTATGATCGCATATCTAGATCCATGTTTTTTGATATGCTTATCAATCCTTACTGGATTTATCCCTTCTAAGCTATCTTTGCGCTTTTTCGCATCAACATTTATTTTAAAATTATCTAGTTCAATACTAACATTACATAAGATATCCGTATTGCCAGCACCACTTATTTTACTTACATTTTGAACCTCCCTAAACAGTTCAAAGCAATCGCCTAGAATATTCTCAAAGCTTTTTCCATCATTACTGCCATATTTTGCCTCTTTTGGCATCGTTTCTATTATATTTCTTATCTTTTCAACTCTATTTCTATGAATTTTAATATCATAAAAATACTCTAACATATCAAACTCATATAATTCTCTAACCCAGTCATCTCTATTCATGCAGTCTGATTCTAATTTTGGTTTTAAAAAAGGTGAATGTATAGATATTAAATACCTTGCATAATCAATCAAATCAGAATTTAATACAATATAGGAATTGTAGAATAATTTTCTAACAGTGTCTTTGCCTTGTATAAAATCAAAACTCAAACTTTTTTTATCAATATATGTTTTAAACACTCCAAAACTCGTAAAAATTTTAGAAAAATAATTACGAACCTCATGGGTTGCATTAGAAAACACATTATGGTAATCATATACGCTTTGAAACAACTTTAATTTCTCATCAAACGTTAAAGCCCTATACTTTTGAATATCTTTTATAAGTTGCTCGTATTTAACTTCATCAATTGTTTCTAAAAATACCAAAAACCATACAAACTCATCATAATAAATCTTACCATCCAATCTTTCATCCAACAAAAGCTTTACTATAAGCCTTCCTATGTAAATTTGAAAATTGCTAGAAATAGTACTATTAGGGTGTGGGTACTGCATGCTAAATAAATTAATAAAAGCAACAATTGACTCTTTTGTTCCCATTGACAAAAACTGGGTAGATACTGATGGTATAAATTCCTTATCCTTTTTATATCCAAACATATAAAAACATATTTGAGATGCTCTTACACCAAATGTACTTGGTGAACCTTTTACACTTCTACCCTTATAAACTCCACAAGCTTTTGATTTTTGTAAAATATCATCTGCTGTAGCACAAGGATTAGAGGTTAACAAGCCAACCATTGATAAAATAAGCTCTTTGTTATTAATATTTTTTTGCAATATCCACTTATTGTCTTTTCTTCTATCATACATTGCTAATTCCTTTTAAAATTTCAAACATTAACTTAGGAGGAACACTCTCTCCTATTATTTGCCTGATAAAAGTATCTGAATATTCCTCTGGATAATCCCAATCTGGATTTATAGATGATACTATAAAAAGCTCCCTTAGAGTTAAAACCCTAGCATCAGAGTATGTTCCATCTGCTTGTTTTCTGCCTGGATGAACATTGTTATGCGAGCCAATATTTCCACTATTCATTGTTCTAGCAGGTGCTGGTTCATCCCATTTCATCCTTTTATAAGTATTATGAAAACCTTTTACTTTATCTCCATTTTCTTTCCTTGGATAGTAAAAATCATTCTTAAACGCAGATTGACCAGATGGAGTATGTTTCATACATAATATTTCTCTAGGATTGTGCATCTTTGCACTATGATGTTTTAAGTTAGAAGTCTCACCAGATTCTAAACTTGGCAAATGTCCTATCGCCTCTTTTAGCGTTATTTCTCTTTGCTCTTTAGGTGCATTCCAAATCAAATGCTTTTTACACATTCTTATTACTGCTCTAGGTCTACTTTGCGGAATTCCAAAATCTTTAGCGTTAAAAATATCAACTTTAATATCATATTTATTGCTAAATAACTCATATACCATCTCTTTAGTTGGCTTAACAATATCATTATATTTAATCAAAACATCTAAATAACGTGGAACATTTTCTATCAAAATATAATCAATTTCTTTTTGCTCAATAATCTTAAATACTTCTATAATCAACTGATTTCTCAAATCAGCATTCAAATCCTTGTCTTGCTTATTCACCCCCAAAGTGCTAGCACCTTGACAAGGTGGAGTAGCTATTAAAAGCTTTGCATCATCTGGAATATTACTAATATATTCATCAAAAATTTTTTTATTGGTTATATCCCCAACTATCATTTTAGAATTTGGATGAACTTTTTTATAAAATTCTGCTCTTTTTGGTAATAATTCGTTAGATAATACTACTTGAATACCTAACTTTTCCAAATCTAGTTCACCTATACCTGCACTAGAAAACATTGAGATTGCTTTCAACTTTTTATTCCTTTTACAACTTGATACATTAATTTAGGAGGAACACTCTCTCCTATTATCTGCCTAATAAAAGTATCTGAATACTCTTCTGGATAATCCCAATCTGGATTTATAGATGATACTATAAAAAGCTCCCTTAGAGTTAAAACCCTAGCATCAGAGTATGTTCCATCTGCTTGTTTTCTACCTGGATGAACATTTTCTTGCGAAGATATCGCATCACTTCTAATAGTGATAGTGGGTGCTGGCTGCTCCCATTTCATTCTTTTATATGATGATTTAAACCCTTTAACTCTTTCTCCATTTTCTTTTTTTGGAAAATAAACTATATTTTCAAACGCAGATTTTCCAGTAGGAGTATACCTCATGCACTCTATATGACTTTCTTTATGTACTCTTGCTTTATGATGTTTTAAATTAGAAATCTCACCAGATTCTAAACTTGGCAAATGTCCTATCGCCTCTTTTAGCGTTATTTCTCTTTGCTCTTTAGGCTCATTCCAAGCTAGATGTTTTTTATACATTCTCACAATAGCTCTAGGTCTACTTTGTGGAATCCCAAAATATTTTGCATTAAAAACATTCACTTTAATATCATATTTATCTGAAAACATTGCTGATAAATAATCAGTCAACTCTAATAATTTACCATCATAAAAATATTTCATTTTTAAAAACTGTGGTACATTTTCTATTAATATATAATCAAAATCTTTAATTTTAATCACATCCACAACAGACAGAAATAAAAAATTTCTAGAATCATTTTGTCTTAAAAAATCAGTTTTATTTTTACCTATATTACTCATACCTTGACAAGGTGGAGTAGCTATTAAAAGCTTTGCATCATCTGGAATACTACCAACATATTCATCAAAAATTTTTTTATTGGTTATATCCCCAACTATCATTTTAGAATTTGGATGAACTTTTTTATAAAATTCTGCTCTTTTTGGCAATAATTCATTTGATAATACCACTTTAATGCCTAACTTTTCCAAATCTAGTTCACCTATACCTGCACTAGAAAACATTGAGATTGCTTTCAATTTCTAAAACCTTTTAATATATTTTACATATTATATTATATTGATAACTTAAAATAGTTTATTCTCCAGTCTAAGTTTTTATAACAAGCTGGTTATGATAATATAAGTCATATATAAGCCCTAAAACTATGTGTTTATACTCTGCTGCATCGATGTTTTTGCGTAGTTTATCGGCACTTTTCCACAACGCATCTTCTAGTTTAATTTCTACTTTCTTTGCCATTTTTATCCTTAAGTGGTTTTTCTTAGTGTAGCAAAAAAGCCTTATGTTTGCCTAGCTTCCGCTAGGCTTGAAGTGATTAAGAATTATAAAATATCTGCATATTTTTTGTTAAACCTTAAAGGCTTATGTTTGATTGTTTTATTCTTACTTTCTACTTGTAAAAGCAATTCATCTCCTGCACTATTTAAAACTTTAATATTTTTTACAATTACTTTATTATCTTCAATATAAGTTTTATCAATTTGTGAATCATCCAACTTAGATAATATTATTTTTGTTTTTACATAGTTGCTATCTAGCTCAACATCTGCATAATAATCACCTATACCTAAAATTTGCACTATTTTAACATTGGTACATGCAAAAATAAGTATAGATGTAAATATAAATATATACCTTATAAATACTTTAGAATTTTTCATTATATACGTAAACATATAAGTAGACACACATATCAAAAATAATACAAATGCATCATCTTTATCGAAAAATACAACCACTATCAGCAACATCGGTAATATAATCATTGTGGTTAATAGATAAAATTTAAATATATAGTCAATTTTTTGCTTAATTCTATATTCAAGCACGCTATAAATTGCTTCAAAATATAAATAGAATATTAATACACCAAAAAATACAATTACAAAGGAACATAATAAATAAGATACTATATCAAACCATTCTATTTTTGGAATATAATGTAAATTTATTAAATAATACGTCAAAAAAGGAATTAGCGCTATAAATACAGCAAATACACTCAATACCTTAAAGATATTATTAATAATCACATCACCTATTTTGTTAAAAAAATCCATGAATAATTTATTTAATATTTCCATTTAACCTCCTTAAATTATAAAATATAGAAGTTATTATAATATATTTATAATAAAAAAGCAAATTTTAACATTTTTATGATATAAATAGAAAAATAATTATAAATATTTCTTTTTAGGATAGTAAAATGAAGGTTGATGATAAAGATTTAATGCTAATTGATTTAATTTATGAAAAAATTTCATCTAAAGATGAGCTTGCAAAAGCCTTAAATGTAAGCACAAAAACCATTGAAAATAGAGCAAAAAATCTAAGCCTAATTTTAAGATACAGCAAAAGGCTTGAAGGTTATATTTTCACTGACTTGCTCCCAAAATACATAAGCCCAAAAGTTGTCTTTAAGCACATTTTTGCTGAGCTTGAAAATGCAAACCTTGAAAGCGAGTTTAAAGGGCTTTTTGATGAGTATTTTTACTCACAAGAAAAGCTAATTGATACTTCAAAACTATCAAATCTAAACCAAAAAATTATCATGCTAAATCACGCAATAAATCATAACATTTTGCTAAGTTGCAAGTATAAAAACGAGAGAAAAATCATTCAAGCAAACCAGTTAAAGGTATCTAATTCTAAACGCTATCTTTATATAACCTACGATAAGAAAAACGGCGAAAACGCTGGAGTTCACAGAACCTTTGCTCTTAATTCTATGAAAGATATAATGGCTTTGGAGTATGTAAAAAATGGCGGATTTAAAAACACAAAAAGTGGAAATGCTTTTGGCTATGCTGAAGGTAAAAAAAGCGTGATTTTATACCTTAAAAATGAAGCGGCTAGTTTTTTTAAACGAGAAAAGCCAAAAAGTCATAATTTTAGATTTTTAAGCGAAGATGATAATGGTATAGAAATTGAGTTTTTCTACTCACCAAGCTCGGTTGAACTTGAAAGCTTCATCGCTTCTTGGCTACCACTAATTAGCATAAAAAACAACGATGAACTATCCCAAAGAATCTACGAAAACATACAAAACAACCTGAACGAACTAAGGAATTTGAAATAGGAATTTCGTTTGTTTAGTATAAAACCTATCAAACAAATAAAATTTATTTTTGTACTCATTTTAAAATATTTAAAATAAACTATCTATATATTTAAACCACCAAAAAGTTTCAAATTTAAACAAGCTTCAACCTTATTTTGATAATATCAAATAATTAAACAATAGGAGAAAACATGATAAATAATAAAAAAATAAAAAATATTTTAGAGCACATTAACAGTGATTTACAAGAAAGAGAAGAAATAGCATCTATAATACTTCTTTGCATGATAGCAAACAAATCTGTGTTTTTATATGGACCTCCAGGCACTGGTAAAAGCTACATAGCAAGAAAGGTTGCAAGTGTTTTTGAGAGTGATAAATTTTTTGATTATTTGATGGGAAAATTTAGCACTCCAGAAGAAATCTTTGGCCCATTTAAGCTTAGTGAGTTAAAACAAGATAATCTTGAAAGAGACATTGAAGGATTTTTACCTAGTGTTGATTTTGCTTTTTTAGATGAGATTTGGAAGAGCTCTCCTGCTATCTTAAACTCGCTTTTAACAATACTAAATGAAAAAATCTTTAAAAATGGAAAAGAAACAATAAAAGTTCCACTAAAAGGACTAATATCAGCAAGTAACGAATTCCCGCAGGCAAATCAAGGGCTTGAAGCTTTATATGATAGGTTTATTGCTAGGCTTGAAGTAATGCCGATTGCAAACAAAGATAGCTTTAAAAAATTTATACAAAATGAAAGCAAAGAAGTAAAATTAAAAGAAAAAATTAAAAACACTGAAATAGAAGAGGTATTAGAAAAATCAAAAATCATCACAATAGATGAAAAAGTATTAGACATACTAGAATTATTTAGAGATAATATAAGTATTTATAATAATGAGAATAAAGATAGTGCAATATATATAAGTAGAAAATATAAAATGATTTTGAGCTTATAAGAGTTATGGCTGTATTGTGCGGAAGAGAATAGAAATATTTAATACTACTTGAGTATTGTGCGTGGGATAAACCAGAGCAAAAAGAAATAATAAAAGAAGCTTTAGTGAAAGCTATAAAAGACTTTTCTCCTAAAATTATGTTTGATTTTTCAAAAATAAATAAACTTAAAAAACTATATCTATATATATTAAAAAAGAAAGTTTATATAAAACAGATTTTCAAGAAATATACTACAAAGATCAAGATGGTTATTTAAAAAAATTATATGATTTTAGATATAAATATGATGATAAATCACATAAGATATATCATGGTTATAATGCAAGGTATAATGGCTACGACTATGCAAATAAATATCAATACGATAATGTAAATAATATGCAATATTTAATTTCTGTTATATATACTTACAAAAAAGGAGATTATAAAAAAATATCATCTTTCGTACAACAATCATTTATCAAAGAATTAAAAAACAACATAAACACCATAGAAAATCATATGCAAAAATGCGAAGAAGAAAAAGAAAAATTTATTCAAACAATGAATAATCCATTTTTTGGTAAAAATAAGTTTGATATGTATTTTAAAGCTTTAGAAGATACAAAAAGCAATCTTAAGGCTAAAAAAATAGAATGTGAAAGATATTTAAAAATATTAGAAGAAGATGTAAGGATTACAAACTAAATGCAATATATCGAGCTTACAAACAATGAGATAATAGACAAAGCATTAAAAGAACGCATAAATAATTTTAAACAAAACCTAAAAGAATACCTTGCAAATATACCACAAAATTTGCAAGATGAAAAAAATAAGCTTTTTTATAACGAAATACTGATAAACCAACAAAACTATCCAGAATATAGTGAAGTTTTGAATGATTGTTTGTGTTTTAACGATGATTTTGATGATGATTTTTATCATGAAAAATATAAAGCTAAAGAAATAGAGTTAAAAGATAAGAAAAACTATAAAAAAGCACTTAAAAGCTATCATAATTCTTTAATAAAAAGTATTTATAACGAGTGGAGTGATATATATAATAAAAAACTATCAAATTGGCAAGAACAAGAAAAGCTAAAGAAAGAAAATGATTTTATAAAAAAACTTAAAGATTGGTTGAAATTTATAAAAAGCTTAATCAATATATCATCAAATCTAGGTATGAATGATGATTTTAAAAACAATCTTTACTATTCACTAGCTAGCTCTATAAGAAATGGCGAAGAGCTAGATAAATACATAAGCCATAATTTTGGTAATGGATGTGGTTTGGAAGAAGCTTTAAATACTTTAAATGAATTTTTAGAATTTATAGAAAGTGAAAGCATAAAAAAACTATGTGATAAATTAGGCTCGCTAGAAGAATCTATAACAAAAACCAAAAAACATAAAGAAATGTTTCAAAAGTCATTTTCTCAAAACATACCTATACCAAGCAAAAATAAAGCAGAAATGACAGGCATAACTTTAGATAATAAAATAGAAAATATAGTTCCTAGCGAACTTGCTTTGCTTGGTGGTGAATTTGAGATTGTGTTTGATTTAAAATATGTAGAAAAAAGACTACTTTGCTTTGAGAGTGTGGAGTATGAGAAAATAGAAGGACTTGAAGATATAGAAATAGAGGTTGAAAAGCAAGAAAGCGATAAAGGTCCTATGATTTTATGTGTTGATTTTAGTGGTAGTATGAGTGGAGAATGCGAGCACATAGCAAAAGCAGTAACATTATATATGGCAAAGCAAGCAATGAACGAAAAAAGAGAATGCTATATAATAACTTTTTCAACCAATATAAAAACAATACACCTAAGCAAAAACGCAACAATTTTTGATGTAATTTCTATACTTCAAATGAATTGTAGTAGTGGAACAGACCCATTTATAGCTATCAAACACGCTATAAAAAAGATTAAGGAAGATAGTTTGAAAAAAGCTGATATTTTGATGATTAGTGATTTTGTATTTAATAAAAATGATAAAAATGAATTATTAAAATTACTAGAAAATGAACAATATAATAAAATCTATGCTCTATATTTAGGTTATTTTCAAAATTCAGTGGTTTGGGATAAAATATTTAATGAAGAATTTATCTATAACCTAAATACAAACGATATAGAAGAATTAGGAAGAGATTTGATTAGGCTTAATAATCATTATTGAAGTTGTCTAATATCTCTTCGTTTGTTTTTCGTCTATTTATGTCATTTGTATAGCAAAAACTTATATTTTTATCTTCACAAACAAGTTTATATAAACTAGGATTTAAAATTCTAGTTTTATTATCATTATAAATACTTCTTTGACCATTGTCGCTATTTCTTTTAATTGATAATGGATATATTAATATATAAAACAATCCTACTTGTTCTTGAGACAAATGATGAGCAAGATTTAACTATAGAGTTCTAAAATATTTAACTTATTTTTACCTCTACAAACTCCAATAAAAGCTTTTGAATTTTATACTTTAATAATAATTGAAAGTTTTGTTTATAAAAATAATTCAAAAAACAAAAATTGAAAATATAATTTCAATTTACTTAATAATAAATATAAATAAACATAATTTATTTTCTAGCACTAAGCTTTAACATTACAAAAAAACTCACAAGGTTTAAATAAATAGTTTTACTAAAGTTATTTATCATAAATATAAATTATTTTATATATTCAAAAATATGCAAAAACATTGTAAATTTTGCAAGAAATTAATGCAAAAAGATCTTTAAAACTATATAAAATACATAAAAAATACTAACCAAAAAAGTAAATATAAAGACTATGTAGTAAATATATAAAAACCTTATTATCTCTATACTTTGTTTGTTTACATTTAGTAAAAATATAGCAATTTACAAAATAAAAAGTAGCTCATAGTTACACAAAATTATTAAAATTAAATCAATTAAAAATACAAAAATATCTTTTGCTTTAACAAACTTTGCTTTTCTGTGATTGTTTAAATAATTACAATAAAAACCAATAAAAATGCTAAAATGTGTGATAATTTATCATCTTTAAAATCGTTAAAATTATTTATTGCTTATTTAGAAAAATAGCATGGATTAAACTTTTAAACGTATTTTAAGTGTTTATAAAATAAACAAGGTAAATTGAATTTGATAAAAATCTGCTGATATTTACACTATAAACAATAATTTCAAAAATATTATTTTTGAAGAATGTTAAAATTAATCAAAGTAATTATGAAAAATTTGCTAAATACCAAAAATACTTTAAAATTACAAATCATAATTACTATATTTGAATTAATATATTAAGATGTTTTAATTCAAACATCCAAAAGACTAGTTCTTATAAAATTATTAATATTAAATAAACTGCTATAAACAAAGAAAATATAAAATCTCTCTTACAAGATATTTTATTGATGCTTAGATATTTAATTATTTTTATCATTTTTGGTTTTTTGTATTTCAGTAAAAACAATAAGAGTAAGAATTTATTTTGTGTATTTTTTAAAATTTATCTTCGTATATTTTATGTATTTAAAATTAACTGATATGTAAACCTTAATTTTCAAATAACCTGAAACACTAATAATGCTATAATAAATTAAATCAAATTCAGGTAATATATGATAAATAACATTATTTAATATGCTACTCAAATAGCAATATATAAAGGTTAAATTATATTAATTAGGTGATAATGTTTATATATCTTAAGAACTTATCATAAAATCTTTTTACACTCTAAGCAAAATATATAAAAAATTTGAAGACAATTAATTATCTGGGTTTTCAGTTATCAAGAAAAAATTGGCAACTGCTACAGATGGCAAACAATACAAGATTAAATTTTACTCTCTTGAAATAATACTTACAATTGACTTTATAGTACCTAATAGAAAGATATAAAAATTATAAAATAGACATATATATAAAGGCTTTGTTATTAATAGAGATAAGGTTAAAAAAAAGAACCCATAGTAGTAGGAGTTTTATTATTTTGATGAGTTACTTAAATATATAATAGATATTAAAAGCAAAAAAAGAAAATATTTATAAAACAATAAAAGATTTGTTTGTTTTATACGTAGACTATAATGGCTACTTATATATTTTTTGCTAACATTTAAAACAAATTTTATATGCCATCACATAGAGCAATAGCAAAAATAATTTTTACAAAGCTAATGTAAACAAAAAATATGTAATTTAGATTATTAAGGATATAAGAAGGCGGAGTGACATTATGATAGCTAAGAAAATTATCTAAATAAAAATAAGCTTAATAGTCTTATAAATATAGTTTTAGAACTAACTAAGTTTAGAGCAGGCAAAACCTAAAACTAAAAATAGATTATAAAAAACAATGTTAATAAGCTTTTAGAGTTTCAAAAATGGGTGAGAGGTAAGGTTTTAAATAGCAATAGACAAGTTTCAAATAAATAAAAAACGATAACTTATGAACATTTGAAATATTTTATTAGAAAAAGAAAATAAAAAGAAATGCTAAAAGTTGATAGACAAGCATTAAAAGAACTTAGCAAAAAACTAAAAAAATAAATAAATTTTCGTTTACTTGAGCATATAAAATACATAAAAAATAATTTGATAAACGAAATTTTATAATAATCCATATTTATAGATACAGAGTACTAAAGATTTTCAATATATTCATCTATATCTTCATCACTTAAAAATGCTGATTGGATATAGTATTTTTCTCCACTTAACTTTGCTATCATATGACCATTTCCTAGTAACTTCTCAGCTCCCTTTTCATCTAAAATAATATTAGAATTTTTTTCCGTATCTACTCTAAGAGCAAATTTTGCTCCTAAATTAGCTCTTAATATAGGTGGTACTACGGTATTGTCTGGTCTCTGTGTGCTTATTATTAGATGGATACCAGCAGCTCTTGCTTTACCAGAAAGGCTTTGTATATTAGATGACATACAAGCGCTGAAATCTTTATCTAGCATCCAGTCTGCAAATTCATCAAAAACAACAACTATTCTAGGAAGAATTATATCTGTTTGCTTGTTGTATGAGTTTATATCTTTAGCTACACCTTTAAACATAGCATATCTTTGTTCCATTATTTCAACTAATTGATTTAAAGTATTTATCGCTTCTTCTTTTTGGGTTACTAAGCTATGCAGATGTGGTATATTTTCGTATTTTGCAAATTCTACCTGCTTTGGATCTATCAAAATAAGATTTAAATATTCTGGTTTATTTGTTCTTATTAGGTCTATAATAAGAGAATTTAAAAATACACTTTTTCCACTTTTTGTCATGCCTGCGACCAAAGCATGAGAATCACTACTATTCAAATTAAAATATATATTTTCATTGTTTGTTTCGCTTTTTCCAATTATAAGCTTGGTATTAAAATTTTGGTTTTCTAATTCCCTTTCTTTTACACAATCTTTATAAAACACTATATCTCTTATTTCTCTTTGAAATACCAAATCATATGCCCTAGGAACAACTTCAACCCTTAATAATCTTAAACCACACATAGACAAAAATACACTATCTAATTTTTCAAACATAGTAATATTCCAATCATAATCAGGTTTCAACGAAAACCTAATGCTATTAGGTGTTAATTTAACATCAATAATTCTAGTTGCTATATCATGATGTATTAGAACATTTTTGATATTTTGTTCAATCAAGCTTGTATCAATTTCAACAGCTTTGCTATATTGCACATCTACACACTCTTTAACTGCAAAATCTTTAATATCATCATTTTTAGCAACATTCATATTTTTAATATCTTCAGCCTTATCACATTTTTGCTGCTCACTCAATTGATAATTAATGTCTATCAATTTCGTTTGTTTGTCTATATTATTTAAGATATTTAATATTGCTTTCTTTCCTATGTGATACTGCACCACGCCATCGCAATCACGGCGTTCAATATTTTCATCTAAATCATAAACAAAAATGAAAGAAAATCCCCTAACTATGAAATTTAAATTCTTATAATTTTGTCTAATTTGCGTTCTTAATTGCTCGGAATTTATATCCACATTAGTATCTGTTTTAAACGCTCTTAAATGCTCTTCTATAATCAAATCAGTAAATCTTGCTATACAAAAATCTTTATCGTTATATTCATCTTCGCTAAAGATTTTTTCTACCTGTTTTTTTGTATGCAAAGTTTGTATTATTGATTTATCTTCAAGATCTCTTTTGCTTAAATTTGAGCAATATTTAATCTCATAAACATCAACGTATAAAGTAGACAAATCCCCATCCTTAAACACTGGGGTAATTGCTAACAAATCTGCTAAGCGCCCTTCTTTTCTAAACATTTGAGAGTAGCTATCAACTCCCCCTAAAAACCAATCGGAATAATTATCTAAATATATAATAGCACTGTTTGTGGAATTGTTTTTTATAATATAATTAGATAAGGCTAAGCCTAAGAGCTCGTTTGCAAAGCTTCCTTTGCCGGTAGCTTTTAACACTATATCACCTGCTATCTCATCAGCTAAATTTATTAGTTTTTCTTCTATATTTTCATCGTAAGCTATATTTTGCTCTATTATTTCTTGGATTTTTGCTTTAATTGTCTTTTTTAAAAGTATAAAATTTCCATGCGATGATATTGACAATACCTTGTTTAAATTACGTGCTTTTTTATATTTGATAACTCTAGCCCCACATGCATTTAAAACTCTTTTATCGGTTAGTGAATCCACGCTAATAACCCATTCGGTTTTTTGGTGAATCTTACTAATTGTTTCTTTTATATTTTGATCTTGAGTAAAACTTATTGTAGGTAGTTTATAATCATAATCACCCTTATTGTCAGACACCAAAGATAAAATCAAAGTATCTAAAATCCTTGATACTTGTGTCTTCACAGGGGTTGTTAAATACCTGCTGATGTTTTTTTCATTCTCGGTGATAAATCTTTTGTTGCTCCAAATAGTAGGGTGAAAATCAAATAAAGCTATATTGTTTATATTTGCTTCTGGCAAGTTTTTATACTCTATTTTAGCTCTTGAAGAAAAAAAGTCATACAAAAGCGCAATGTCTAAATTATAATTCAACCTATCTAAACTATCAAAGCTGTCATGAAAAGCCTGCAACCTTACGTTTGATAAAAATGAAATTTCTTTTTTTTGTATATCATCATTGCTAGTATTTTTTAGAATATCGCTATATATTTTTCTTATCTTTGAAGCATTATCCCCATTTAAAAAAAGTTCATAGTTTTGCCCATCTTCTACAACATCTAAAAGCTTTTTAAGTATTTCTAAAGGCAATATAGAGCTGTTTGTTTCATGCAACAATACCTTTAAGTTATCTACCCTATATAAATATAATTCTAAATATTCTTTAATACTCTTTTCTAGAGTAGAAATATATTCTGATGTGATTATATTTTTCTCATTTTCATTAGGGATATTTTCATACAAACTATGTTCGTCAAAATGCTCAGCTGGAACTAAGAGCTTGTTTTTATCTCCACTATCTCCACTTAAACTAAAAAAATCAAAATAATAAGGTGTTTTAGCCAAAATATCTAAATCGTTATAATAAGCATCTTGCATGGCTATGTTTTCTTTATCATATTTAAAACTATCTATTACCGATGCTATTTTTTTAATTTTTACACAATAAGAAAGAAGCCTTAGTGGATGATATGATGGTATAACTAAAAAATTATTATTATTTTGAATTTGCAAAGTAAATATAGATATAAATGATTTTATAACATCATTTTTATAATCATCATTTTTGTAATTAGTATAAATGTAATTTGCACAATTTATATAAGAGTCATTTAAATCTTGACAAATTTTAAGCATATCACCATCTTTGCTAAAAAAAGAATGCTCTAAAAAGCCTATAAATTTTTCTATAAAATCATTATAAATATCATTAAACTCATCGGGGTTGCTAAAATATTTTTTATATTTGTTAGTAAAATTAAAAGCGTATTTTTTATAATTCATCCCAAACGGCATATCACTTAACGTAAAGCGAAGATTATTTTTACCTAAAAAACGATTGGCTATATAAAATGGACTAAATATTTTCTTCTCTTTAAGTATATGCAAAATATTATCTACACTATCACAGTATTTACTAACGATACTTTTTGTTTCAAACTTCCATTTAATATATTTAGTTATCTTTCTATCGTCTTTGTAGGTGATAGTTATCTTAAAATCCAATTCTGTTTTTTTACCTCTTGTTGTTTTGTCTTTTTCTTGCGTGTTTAGATTGCTATCAAAATCATCGCTGTATAAAAACTCTTTAAGCTTTTCATCAAATTTTAATACATTTGAAAATTTTTCAATAATTAAAAATCTATATTTTAAATACCTCAACGCATCTTTGTTGTAATTACTAAAAATTGCCTTTTTTTGCTTTTTGTCTAAACTAATGCTTATTTGCTCTAAGCTACACTCTAACATATTTATAAGCTGAACCAGGCCAACCAAAAAATTATTTACCTTAATGGTTTTTGGGTATAACATTTTTTTCCATTTGTTATCTAGATTGAGATTTTCAGATATATATCCTTTATACTTATCATAAAATTCTTCTACCATCTCTAGATTTTTATTTGTTTTTTTAGTGCTAAGTGTTTTTAGTAAACTAACTTCTGCACTTTGTAGCGTGATGTCTTTTTGTTCTAAATAATCAATAGTTTGTTGATATAAACTAAGATTTGGTTGTATGATTAATTTATCAAACAATAATTCAATTTTATTATCTGCCCAATCAAGTGTTGCAAATTTTATTTTATCTTTATTTAAAGTATTTTTATCTGCATATATAAATTGCTTAATGAGCTCTTTTTTACCGCTATCTAGCATATCAAATTCTTCTTTTATAATACTTCTCTCATCATCTTCAAAGAATTTATTAGCTAAATCTTCATTGTTTAAGTTTTTATACTCTTTATTTATAGCATTAGACAAATCTTTGAGTGTTTTTATGCTTTTTGCTAAATTTTTATTAGTTTTAAAATAATCATGAAAGCATTTTCTATATCTAAACATCCCTAGTTTATCTAGCGACATACCAATAGCTTCCTGATTAGAGCAAGCTTCATTGTTAATTAAATTTATAATAGATAACAAAAAACTATCTATGTCGTAAATATTTATATGATTTATTTTTTTTAATATCTCATTACAAATATTTTTTAGCCTAGCTGCATCATCATCGCTCAACCCAAGCAAATCTACAATCGCACCTATATCATCCTTTAAATCTTCTTTTGTTATTTGCTTAATATCACCAAGTGTATCTATTCTGCTAGCAACTAGAAATAAAATCAAATTATAGTTGTGCAAATCCTCTATTTCTTCATTTCTAGCACTCGCCATATAAAAATCATCAACGCTTTTAATATTTGAAGCATTTGAGTTTAATTCTAATCTTTTATCACATAATACCAATATATCAGGATGATGTTTTTCCACCTGATTTAATATATGAACATATGTTGTTTTATGAAAATCTTCTAGCAAAACTTTTGCTATTTCATCACTTTGGCTTTTTTCATTTTCAATTTTTCTAAAAATTACTTCATTTATATATGACATAGCTGCTTTTCCTATCTTTGTGTATTTACAATATATAGTAATCCATCGGATTTCTCATCTAAATATCCTAGCTTTCTAAGCTTTTTTATAAATCTTTTTTTATTGTTTTTAAAATCACTCTTTAGACTTTCATCATAAATATATCTATCAGATATAAAAATGTTATATTTATCATAAATTACGCTTAAAAACTTATCTAATTCCATTTTAATATCTACATTTAAAAACACCAACAAAGCTATTAATTCTTCACTTAATAAATATCTAAAAGCATTGGTGCCATCTCTACTAACTAATCCAGCGTCTTTAAATAGCTTTCTTAAAACTCCTGAAAAGTTATTTTTATACTCTGTTTTTATTATGTCAATAAGATAGGTTTTTACGTTATTTAAATCATTGTAAAAAACATAGTCTTTATCAACTTCTTTAATAAAGCTTTCTAGCTCATGCAGATCACAACATGTAGAGGTTTGTATTATGTTGATTATGCAACTTAAAACACCTTCTTCGTTAATCTTATAAACATCTTTTGAATATCTCCTAGCTTTGCAGCTTTTTGTATTTAGTACTTCTGTTGGAATCTGTGTTTTGTCATTATTGTTGTTTAAAATTTTTGATTTATATACAATAAACATACCTAAATATAAAGCTATTAAATTTGAAATCATAGAGAAAAGATCTTCGGTAACTATATTGGATTTTAAAAGATGAATTAAATCTTTAGCTAAATTCTCAAATACAATTTCACACCCACTAATATTTATTGAGTTTTTGTTTAAAACTTGACTGCTATCCACATCTCTTAAAGGACCGTTATTCAGTAAGCTAATTAATTTTTCCCACCTTAAATCTGCGTTGTTTTTATATCTATATAATATCAATTCTTTTAGCTCATTTTTATAAGCATTGTTTTCAAGATTGCAAAAGCCTAAGTATAAAAGCTCTCCACCTCTTGCAAAAAAATTACGCCTATCATCTACATATAAACCAAAAACCATATTTAAAGAAAATGGGTGTAAAGACTTCATTTTTTTTGCATTAGGATTTATTAGTATTTGCTCTATACACTCAAGTAATGTATAAAATTCTTTATAGTCCTTAAAGTTTGATTTAAGATATGAAAAATCCTCTTCGCATGACTGAATAAGACTATCAAAGCTATTATGTATTTGATAGACATCTAAAAGTGTGTCTATTTTTTTATGATTTAATTTTTTTATAACTGACTCATTAAACATATTTTCTTGATTTGATCTACATATGTTTAAAAATTCTAAAAATATAAACTCCTTATCTTGAGTATCTAAAAATCTATGTCCAAAAAAATAATTAAAAAAACCAAAACCATCAATATTTCTAGCTTTGCTAAAATCATATATGTCTTTTAAAATACTTAATAAATCCCTATCCATAACTATTACCTGCTTTTTATATTAATATTAGTAACCTTATCTTCACCAGTAGAGTAATCTACTTTAAATACTGAAATTTTATTGTTTTTAAAGTGTGATTCTTGATTGATTTGACTTATTATTTTAGTTTTAAAGCCAATAACCCTTTCATAATACTCTCTAGAAAAACTAATAGGAAGCATTCCATTAGCAACTCTCATCAAAAACTCAAACATATGCAAATCTAGCATTAACTCTGCATTGTAGCTCGAAAATTTTAAAAATATTTTTGGTACATAATCACTTGAAACACTATCTTTTTTAAACTTGCTAATAATCTCTAAATCATCAACTGAGATTTTTATAAAAAGTTCATTTGAATGTTTATGATTTGTTTTTACAAAATTTTTTACTATAAAAATCTCCCCACCGCTAGCTTCTAGTAAAGCACCGGTAAACACCCTGTTAAGTCCCGAGGATAGCTCAGAAATTATATCACTATCTATATCTAGCTTATTTTCATCTTTTATTTTATCTAGTTTAAAAATAATATTGTTTTCATAACTTTCTTTATGATGATAAATACTCAAATCGTTAAAGTCTAAACCATTTTGTTTGATTTTCCTAAAAAAGAGAAATTTTTTAAAAAAATTAAGACTGCTAAATAATTCATTTTGAATTTGCTCTTTGTTATCGTTATTGCTGTTAAAAAAGCTATCTTTTATTTTATAAAAATTTTCAAAAGTGATGTATTTGTTATCCAAAAGCTTGGCATATAAATAATTGTTTTTTATATCTCCATACATTAAAAAATCATCTATTGTATTATTTGTCTCATATCCTATTTTAAATTCTTGCAAATAATTATAATGTTTGTATTTGGAATCTTCTACATTATTAAGATTTTCACCAAAAAGGTTATTGTAAATACAAGCATCTAGTTTGGGTTTATTTTTCATAGCATTAATAGCTTCTTCACAACTTTCAAAATACTGTAATTTTCTTTCATTTTTTTGATATTTCTTAACCCCTAAAATAGCGTTAGCAACAAGGTCAAATAACTTTCTAGTGGTAATAAAGTTATGATTATAATCGCATTGTTTAATCAAACTTACCACTTGTTCTTTTATTTTTTCTAGCTCTTTTATATTTTCATGTATAGGACAAAAAATACTATCATCGCTTAAACTCGGGCAATCAACTTCATATTTTTTAAACCTATTAAGAATAACTTCTATAATTTTTTCTATCTTAAAAGCAGAACCTAAAGAACTTAAGTGCCAAAAATAAAACAAATCATTTTGAGCATAGTTCTCAATCGCATTTAAAATTTCGTTTCTTAAACCTATCTCACCGCATTCTTCAAGACTATCAAGCAAAATCCCATCATTTGCTGCTATAAAATAATATTCATTTTGAGTTTTTGTTTTTAATTTGTTTAAAATCTCTTTTTTGCTTTCTTCTTGTGAAAAATCTTTTATAAATACTATTGTATAGTTTGTGGTTTTAATTTTAGCAGGATTCCCATTGTCGCTCCATCCATCTATACAGCCATTTAAAGTAGTATATATCTTTCTTAAAATATAAGTTTTACCATCACCTGCACTACCTGAAATAATAATATGCTTAGGGTTATTTGTAAAGATTTTTATAATCTCATCTATGTTTATTGTATCTATATTTATTTCATCAATACCATATTTTCGGTATTCTTTTATTATTGTATCATCAAAAGAATTTGCATTTGCTGATTTAGACAATAAATACCCAGATAGAAATTTAATCAAGCCACTCATATCAACTCCTATAAAGTGCAAAACGAACAAAACTTGTCATCTTCAAAATCCTCTAAATCCTTATCGTGTTTACTCAAAAATTCTCTACCTAGCAATAAATCTTTCTTATTTTTTGCTTGTTTTTTTCTTTCTTCATACGCTTTGAAAGTTTTTTTTATCCTATCAATATTTTCTGCTTTGCATAACTCGCTAAGTGGCATACCCTGTATCCAAGTGTATCCTTCTTTTTCAAATTCCATAGCCTTTTGAAATTCATCCGGATGCTTTTCATAAAGCCAAACCCATTCTATCTGTCTCATAAAAAAACAAAAATAACACCCCGATCTAGTTCTATAATACTCTATGTCATATTTTTCGTCTTTAACCGGAGTGTAATATTTAGGCAGTCCTAAGCCAGAATCATTTAATATTCTTTTAACATCCTCGAGAGTTATACCATCATCCTTAAAAGGCATAACGGTAATAATATTATCCTGATTAGGCACTAAGCCTAGTCTGTCTTCATCAGCTCTAATGCCAACGTAGTTAAAAATTTTACAACCTTCATATTGCTTTATTTTTTCTAAAAAAGTCTCAAGCTTCATTCGTTTTGTGCACCACCTTTGTTGAGGTGATGGTAAAAAATTATTATGTTCAAACAAAAGCTCTTTAAAAGATTTTTTAGGTAGCAATTTTTCTATCTTAATTCCCGTAACCGCTTGCAATTTTGATAAATAATCATAGGTATCCTGCAACTCTTCACCTGTATCAAAAAACAAATATTCAAACTTTCTATCTGGATATTTATCTTTTAAATAAATTGCCATAGCAGCACTATCTTTGCCCCCAGAAATTGATATAATATGAAGTTCTTTACTCATCTTGTATTTCCTTTTCTAAAATTTTCAAAAGCAATGTTATTTTGTCTTTTTTTTCTAGCTTATTTAAAAATTTTTCTTCTATATTTTTTATATGCTCTTTTATGTTCTCATCATTATCTTTAAATATTGTTGATACTTCTTTATCCTGGCTTAAAATTGTAATTCTTTTTACATTTTTACCTAAAGCTCTTAAATTTGTCTTATTTAATATATATTTAGCTTGCGAAGTGATATTTTGTTTTAATTCTTTAATATCTAAATCGCTACATTCTTTTATGTTTTTACTTATCAAGATAACACTTATAGAATCTACTAAATCCACTATATTTTCAGCATATATAAAAGCATTTAAAAATGCTCTTACTTTGTTACTACTTTCAATCTCTAAAATTTCGTTTGCTATGTCAACCATTTCGTTTTTATATGGATATGTTGGATGTGTTAAGTAAAAACTACTAAATATATGCTTTTCTATATCTAAAATCATATTTTTAAAAGATAGCGCTATTTCATTAAAAGCCTCTTTAAATGACTTAGCAAACGTATCACTATCAGTCAAAGAAAAAATCCTTGGTATTTCTACAAAATAAGTTTGTACAGGATCTTTCATTGAAAATAAAGCAGATCTTAGTTTTTTTGCGTTATCTGATATATTATTAGTTTTTTTTGCAAAATCTGGAAGCATATTTACTTTTGAAAAAACTATCTGGCTTAAAACTGTTAGTGCATTATTTGAAAATCTACTTTCATAGTAAGATACAGCTAACATATATGCTTTAAAAATTTCTTCTTGAGTTTTTGTTAAAGCAATACGATGTATTTCGTATTGAGCTATATTTTTCCATAAGTCTATTAGCAAATCATCGCTAATTTTAAAAGCGTATTCGTTATTTTTAAAAATACTAATGCTATTTTTATTTACAATAATAAACAAAGATATTATTAGTTTAGATTTTACATCGTTTAAGCCAAAAGGCTCTAATTTAAGATAATTTACTAATTTCTTAACATTTATTTTTTCTCTAACTTTTTGTTCTATAAATTCCCAAATATGTTTAAAATTTAAACCACTTGGTGCCACTAGCTTATAACCTAGATTATCTTTTATATGCATTAACGATGGCTTTATAATAGATAGATATAAAGTCATGTGTGCTGGGTATTTTTCTATTCCTAGGTTCTTTTTATCGGGGTAATTTAACATATGATAGAAAAGAAATTTTATAGGAGTAAGGGCGCCACCATTACTGATAGTGTAATTTATCGTATAGTTATTTATAATAGGTGTTAAGCTATAGTCGTTTTCAATTTTAAGTCTAATACATTCTTGTATGTTTTTAAAGCTATAAATATCACCCTTATAATACACTTGAGATTTGTTCAATAAATCGTAAAAGCTTTGTTTAAGTGAATACTTTAAAGAGTGTAATTTATTATCTATAATAATTCTTGTATCTTTACTTAGCTTTAAAATATTGTTTTGCTTTACAATCTTATATGCATATATTTCCTTGCCTAGTTCTGTTAGTTCTTTTATATTTTTTACATTTATTACCATGTGTGAACTATCATCTATTTTCAAACCGTTAAAAACTATGTATATCACATCATTTTCTATTATTCCATCTGCACTCTGAATAATTTTATATCTAAAAGGTTTGTTTAATCCGTGTGTGATTAAAAACTTTTTACTAATGAGCTTTTCGTTAGAAATAATTTGGTTGATATATTCAATAAAGTTAAAATTGGCACTACTATTCTTTATGTTTGATATCTCATAATTTAAATCTATGTTAGAATCTTCAATCAAAGAGTATGACCTACTTTGATTTTGAAACATAATTACATTTTTAAAAATCAAAGATTTAATAGCACTATCTATAACTTTTTTTTCATACTTACTTGACAAAGAATAAATAATCAAATCTTTTGTAGGCAAAATCAAGCTAGCAAGCTTAAAACCATGTATAAGAGCTATAGTTTTGATAATATCTTGCTCTACTTGATTTATAGAGCTATCTTTTATCCTATCTATAGAAAGCCCCCAAATCTCACTATCAGGTAACGATACATTGTATACACCTAATAAATAATTTACATAATCGTACAAATCACTTACGCAATATAAATAGTATTTATCAATGTCTTTGTTTATAAAATCTTGAAAACCATAAGGCTCTAAAGAAAATAAAAAAGAAAAAATAGTTCTTTGGTTTTGAAAAAATTTAAGAAATAATTCTATTATAAACACCACGGCTATTGGGTGTAATGGAAATAGTTTTTTTAGACTATCTTTGTTTTCTACAATACTTATATGATTAAAGATATTGCTTGCATCAATATCATCTATAAACTTATCAAATTCTTTCATAGCATCAATATTTGTTGTTTTGAGTTTTATTGTATGCTGAAAAATTTTTAAAATCTCTAAAGAATTATCACCAAAAAGGACATTATCAAATCTTCCTTGTATTTTATCCCATTCTGTGTGTGTTACTTTTAAGCCTACATTGTAATAATCTCTAAGACTTTTATGCAAACTAATCAACATCTTACAATCATCTTTAAAATTTACAAACTCAGCTATGGTTTGCAATTCAAACAAATCACTTTTATCTTGATTATACAACGAATTTTCTATGAACTTTCCACACTCATCTATCAAAAATACAATGTTTGTAAAACCTATATTTTTGATATCATTATATAAATTTTCTAACAAAACACTCATTTGCACATTATCACTACTGTTTATATATCGCTTTGAAAGCTTTAACTCTGTGGATTTAAGCACATAATCAATAATCATATTTTTAATACTAGATGTTTCACCTATTATTTTTATAAAATAAAATCTTTTTTTAAAAATATATTTACTCACCAATACTTTAAAGTCTTTATCTAAAATTTTAAGTGCTTCTTCATTACCATTTAAACAATGTTCTATAAAAACCATTAATGATGATTTACCACAACCAAAAGGACCTATTAGTGATATTGAGTTAGCATGTTTATCGTTACACAATAACTTCAAGGTGTTTGCTGTAAAGTTAGTAAATCTAAATTTATTATTAAAGCCGCTATAGTTAATATTTGTTGATTTGCTGTAGTTTTGATCTAATTTTAAAATTGTTTTATATTTAAACATTATAAATCCTATTGAGCATATCTTCTGTATTTAGATTTTTATTTAAGTATATATGCCTTATTCCTCCAGATTCTGAATATAACAACGCACCATTGCTAATATGTTCTATATTGTTTATTTTCATAAATAAGCCATTTTCGTTTAAACAAAGAGATTTTTGTATGCTTAGCTTAGAATACTGAATCTCATCTATAGAAATAGAGTCTTTAATATCTAACATTTGAATATAATCAACCAGTATATATAAAAAAACCTCATCGCTTATATTAGCAGTATTTCCTATGTTTAAATTCCAAGAAAAATCTTTTCTAGATAATATTTGCAAATCTTTAAACAAGCCTAAATCTCCATATCCATCATACATCCTAAGTAAAACATCTATATCAAATTTAATGCTATTTTCACTAATTGACATATCTAGTTTTTTAAGAAAAGCAACTACAAACTGACAAAGACTCTCTTTTGTAAAATTATACTGATAAAAATAATTAAAAAACAAACTATACAAAGTAGCTTTAGACTTATTCTTCACTAAATTCCAGTGAAGAAGCCATATAGTGTCTAGGTTTTCTAAAAAAACATCTTTTTCTAAAATAATCTTTCCTATATTGCTTAATGTGTTTTTTTCAAGCAAACCTAAAGCATTTAACCAAAAATGTAGCGACTTTACCATGTTGCCGCCTAAGCCCAAAACCTCTATAGAATAATCAAGCTTGCTATTTGTAAACAATTTGTCACATTTATTAAATTCTATCAATCCACGACTAATCCAGTCTATTTTACAATCAAATTTCTCGTGCCCAGAAAAAGAAACTTTGTCAAACATTTGCAACCTTTTATTTTAACTTTCATATATTTGCAAGCTTTGCTTATGATTTTTAATATAAGTTATAACAAATATTCTACTTTAACTTTACTTATATAATGGTAATTGACCATCAAACAATAATATAAAATATAACATTATTTATAAATAATTACAAAAATAGTTTTTAATAATACCTTATATTATTTATTTTTAAACCTATTCTATAAACGAGTAAAATTTATATTCAAAAAATCTTTTACCTGTTCTAAAAATATGTGGTGAGTGAAGTTTACTATATAACTTTAGTTAGTCTAGTTTATTTTTACCTTTACAAACCATAACAAAATTTCTATCATTGCAAATTTGATAGTACTTATGAAATTACTCAAACATTGCAAAATATCCATTGATTAACAATTAAACCATTTAAACTGCCTTATTGACAAATTTTAAAGCTTGAATGCATTTTTATATTTAAGAATTTATTTTATGTATTTTTTAAACTTATCCATAAATTTCGTATGTTTTGGCTAAATCCAAACAAACGAAATTCCTATAAAAATCATTATTCTTTTTTATCGACCATTAACTCTTCCTGTTCTCTTAATAGTTCAAGCAATGGATTTGTAAAACTAAAACTTGGTATATAGATTTTACTCAATTTAGACGCTATATCAAATTGATTTTGCACAATCTTATTAGGCAAACTTATCATTTCTGATAGCTTAGTTTGGTAGTCTGCTAATTTGCCTATATTTTTAAAAGCATTTTCATATCGCGAAGTAAGTTCTTTCATATATCTAGCGTAAATATCAATAGAATTTATTTTCAAAGACATATATTTTTCTTTCTCTACTTTTTCAATTTCTTTTTCTAGTCTTTTTATAACTGCTTTTATAGTTTTTTCATATTCTTTATAGTCTTTTAAACAAATTGCGTGATTATGGGCGATTTTATTTCTTATTTTTTGTATAGTTAATAAATCTTCTTTTAGCTTATCTACTTTTAAATTCTCATACCAATGTTCTATGTGTGGTTTTCTTGCAATTTTTTGTAATTTTTCCATTGCTTTTTCTTTATTATTGTTATCTAATTCTTTTTTCGCTTCTTCCATAAGCTCTTCAAGATTATTAGGATATGTAAGTTGAAAAAATCCATTGATATAATCTTGATATGTTAGCAAAGATAAAAAAGCTTCATTTAAATCTTGATTGGTTTTATCTTGACGTTTATCTCTTGCTATATTTTCATCTACAATTTTATACCAATTGTCCCCACAAGCCCCTATCATCAACAAATAAATCAATTTTCTAAACATAATTTCATGTTTTGATATTAATTTATACAGCTTTTCTGAAAAATACAAAGAACTATCGCTATAAACTACGGTGATATGATATTCTTTTCTGTGTTCGCCATCTTTAATATCTTTATAAAATCTATCTAATAAAGTAGCTTTATCAAGACTTTTTCCATTTATTTTAAACTTAAATAAAATGGCATGTTTCATAGCTAATTTATCTTCTATAACAATTCCTTTATAGCATTTCTTACCATTTTCTAATCTATTTAATCTCTCTTCTATTATATTTGTAATATTTCTTGTATCTTTAACTAAAACCGATTTATTGCCTTCTCTTAGCTTTTCTTTTACGCTAAATAATAATTCCAATCTCATGAACACTCCTTTATTTAAAATCATATCTTTTTGATATTAAAAATAACAATTACTAAAAGATTAAAAATAAATTTCGTATGTTTAGGGCTTTAATTTTATGGCAAAAATACACGAAATAAATTCTACAAATCCCCAAATGTCACTTGTTTGGCTTTAGAATTTATTTTCGTATTTGAAATTTGAATTCGGAATTTCGTTTGTTTGGCAAGTTTAAGCAAACAAACGAAATTTGGTTTTAGCTTGGGATTATGGAGTTTTTACGCATTGTTTTTTGCAAGGCAAATATACAAAACGCAAGAACCAAATAATAAGCTATATTAAGCCTTGAAACCCCACCATCTATCGCTACGGCTCGTTTTAACTCTAGGCTTTCATCTAATAACTTTGATGGTTTTAGCTCGTCTTTGTAGTCTTTTAAAATCTTTTTGGCTTTATAAACGCTTTGTTCGTTTTTATCTTGATTTGATTGCTCGTAGATAAAATTAACGCTTAAATCCGTTTTATCAAAAATGCTGATTTGCTCTAGCTTAGTGTTTTTACTCAAAATGGTTTTACTAGGTTCAAATTCTTTTAAATCCTTGTCATTTGGAAGTATTATTCTAGCTAGCTCTAACGCCTTTTTATCATCTAAATCATCTATAGCTTTATATAGATAATGATTTCTCGCATCTTCTGAAAACGCCCCTAAAAATGGGGTTATTATGCTAGGGCTATAATATATCCCAACAATACCTATTAAAGCAAAAAATACCAACAACCCATTTTTTCTATACACCAACACAGCAAAACAAACATAAGCAATAAATAATAAACTTGGACACACAATTATTAAAAAATATTTAAACTTAACTAGCTGTTTATTCGCAACAATATCAGCAACAGATAAAAAGTAACCGTGTTTAAAAAGCAAATAAGATATGCAAAACAAACCAAACACCATTAAAATATATCTTGCTGTTTTATTTATTATAAGGTTAAACATAAATACATAAAACATAACAACATAGATCACATCATCTTCACGAATTATAATATTTATTACAATTAAAATAATTATAAAATACATTATATACTTACAAATTATAGATAATTTAGATTTTCTAGGTTCTAAAAAATAATAAAATATAAAAAACAATGCAAAAATCATAGCAATTAAAACAGAGAAGAAAAAGAAAACTTTTAGGTATTCTGTTTGCTGATTAATAAAATCAATAATTTCTTTTCTTTCAAAAAAAATATAATCAATCAAAACATATCCACCAACCATACTTAAAGTAAAAATAATTATTTGAAATAAATCAGAATGATGGTCGCTTACAATCCTATTTAGTTTCAATAAAATCCAGTCTAGTTGTTCTCTCATGCTAAGTTTTCCAAACTTATTATTTTTATCTTCATCTAATACTTTATCTTGATATTTATATTCCAATTCTTTCAAATATAGTTCAATATTTTTGTATCTAGAAGCATCTATTGTATTGTGCTTATTTATTAAAATATCTTTAAATATCCTATATGTTTCTCTTAAATTTACAATAACTTCTAATTTATCTTTATTATCAATATTTTGTTTTTTTAGCTTTAAATAATTTGCAATACTTTTTTCCATATCTTCTATGCTAGAATGTATAATTTGCATAAATGTTATATCCACAATCGTGTTTTGTTGCATATAAGCTAAGCTCAAAATGGGGGTATTTTGAAAAATAGTGCTATTAAAATTAAC
The DNA here is from genome assembly GCF_020137585.1 of Campylobacter sp. RM12654. Classification (NCBI taxonomy): domain Bacteria; kingdom Pseudomonadati; phylum Campylobacterota; class Epsilonproteobacteria; order Campylobacterales; family Campylobacteraceae; genus Campylobacter; species Campylobacter sp. RM12654. Next base: position 17,556 of record NZ_JACGAR010000006.1, on the reverse strand, counting down.
CACATTGCCTATTTCTGCTTTATCCAAATCTACAAATTTTTTAAATGTTGAATTAGCAAAATCAAGATTTTGCTTAAATTTAGAAGATGTGAAAAATATATTTTCAAGTATTTCGCAATTATTAATATACAAATTACCATTAAATTCTGCCCCTACGAATGTAATATCTTTATTGATTTTTACATTATCTAATTTAAAATCTTTGTTAAATTTTACATTTTTAAAAGATAACTCTCTATTTATTTCTTTACTATTGCTTCTTACCATAAAACTATCATTGAAGGTAGAATTATTGAAACTAATCTTATCTTGATGAAATAATTCATCATCATATTCAAATTCTTTGTTAAATGTGCATGTATCAAAATTTATACTAGATTTGATTTCTATCCCACAAAAAGCGATATTTTCAAATTTAGACCCTACAAATAATATATCTTGTTCAAAAGTATTTTTACCATATTCAAAATTAAACTCTATATCTTTAAAAATAGCATTTTCAAATTTTACCTGTTTATATTTATTGTCAAAAACATTATTGCTAAAGCTTATTTTCTTGTTAAAAGTTGGTTTTTTGAATAATAATTCATAGTTTTGAGATTTCCTTATTTTTATCTCTGGTATATAATTAAACATACAATTATTAAAAACAACAAATTCATTATTAGAATTTTTAAATTTATCACTAACTCTTGAATTTGATATAAAAAATTGTGTATCAAATACACAAGTATCAAAAGATAATTGATCATTAAATTCACAATTATCAAAACACAATTTTTTAAATTTAATGTCGTGAATTTTCTGAACATCATTTGAATTAAGCGCACAATTTTTAAAGCTGATTTTTAAAAGCTCACTTGATTTAAAAAATAATTTAAACAAATCTTCACAATCAAATTTACTAAGATTAAAAACAATATTTTCAAATACTATTTCATTAAATGAAAAATTCAAGTGCTTGCAACAAATACTATCAATAGTTGTTTTTTCTTCATTTCCTTGAAATGAAATTTTATCTATAACATTTAAATCACTATATGTAATTTTACATAGTAAGCTGTTTTCAACCACAAATAAATTTTTTATATTTTGTTCAATCTTTTTTTCATCGTATATTTTTGCCTTCACAATTCTTTTTGCAGGACTATTTTTTCTTAAGTTAAATGCAACCTTATTAAATTCAACAATTATTTTACCTCTTTCTTTATCCATTGTTTTCCTTTAATCATACATATTTAAAATCTTTACCCGAATATTACCACTTAAAAGTTCGGTTAAAAGGTGAAATTGGGGGAAATTTCAGCTATTATTAGCTCGTTTATACACTCCAAACGCTCATCACACGCAATTACCCCCCCCCCTAACTTATTCTGTTCTTATAAACTTAGGAATTTTACTTTTAAAAAATTAGTTTTAGATAAATTATATCTCATGCTACCTTGTGCTAACTTCATTAATTTTTCCATAAAAATAGAACTCCTAAAATAAAAACTCGCATACTTAGTATTTATCATTTCATTAGGTCTAAAGCCAAAGCTATTTAAATATAAATTTCACATTCTTATAAAATAACAAATAAAGTCCATATTTCGTATATGATTTTAGAAAAATAGTAAAAAATACATCTTCTTTATTTTTTTTCAGCATCGTTTATTTTAACACTATCAAAAATATTTTTATATGTAATGCAGTTTAAGTTATCATCTTCAAATTTTTTTCTTTTTTATCTAAAAGCCTATTGTAAGTTAGACCCAAATCATTAATCATTACTTTTTGCTAAAGGCTGATAAAGTTAGCAAACCTTATTTTGCCACTTAGTAGCTCGTTCATTAGGTGGAATTTTTCTTTTTCTAATTCTGATTTTAAATTCTTTAAATTTTATATACTCATCATAGCAATTTAAAATCTCGGCAGTTTTTCAGTATAATTTATCGGTATTTTATCGGTTAGTAGCTGTAATCATCCAAGAATTTCTTTAGTGTATTTTCAATCAAACATAATTTATAAGCCAAAAACTAACTTTCTTGCCCTGTTCTTAGGTAAGTTAAATTATTAAATATGTTTTTAACTTAAATAAGCTAAATTAAAACATATTTAATTTAAAAATATTAATATACTCATTTAAACATTCCAAAGCAAAGGAGTCACAAATGAATAGTGTTATCACTATTGAAGAGCTAAAAGCACAAAATCCAAAATTTGATTTGGCGCTAGGCGTAAGACTCATAAATAGTGGAGATATTATAGGTGGGGGATATCAGGTAATATTCGCAAGTGAACTAGAAATATCAACAAGTTCAAACATTAGCTATGAAGATGCCGAACAATCCCTTAAGAAAATGGTTAGTCTTATGGGTTTTAATGCTATCATCAATATAGTAAGATCTCAACATACTAAGAGTATGAATGCTACCGAGACAGCACAAACTCATACAAGTTATAATCGCAACATAATAACTAATAATTTATCTTCATCAATATCTACAACAAATACAAGTTCAACAATTACGGTCAATAATGTATTTAAACTAAAAGGTACTGTGGCATTAATAGGTAGAGAAAATCAAGCAAACGGAGTAGAAATTGATTATGAAAGATTAAAGCAAAATTGTATAAATTTCTACGAATGTATAGAATTTTTAAGATATGTTTACAAATCTAATCAAGAGCTAAAAACAATACACCAAGAAAGTAAAAATTATCCAATCAATTTAACAATTATTCTTATTATCTCATTGATATTTGCGTGTAATTCAAGTCTAATTACAGGAACTATAATTTTCGTCGTATATTTCATAATATCATGGCGTTATTATGAAAGCACGATTACTAAAGAAAATAATACATATAAAGATTTAGCATCAATGGAACCTAATCTAAAAACTTTGGTGAATAAATACGGCGAAGTTATTTTTGATATTTATCAATTATCACCATATATTACTTTAAAACATGTAGGAGAATAAAATGGATTTAATAACATCACTAGAAAATACAGAAAAGAATTTAAATAAAGCTGGAAAATATTGTGTAGCTTTTGATTTGATGGCTAATACAAGAAAAAATGTATCAGAAAATGAGTTAAAAAATAATATCAGCAAAAACATGGCATTTATACTATTTAAAGCAACCCCTGCTGCATTTTTTATGTTTATACTATTTAAAATATTTAATTAAGTCTAAAGCCCTAAAATTAGGGCTTTACTTAAAGTTTTTACAATCATTTCTTTAATATTTTTGAAGCTTTACATATTTTTAATTTTATTTTATTAGTTTGTATTATTGTTAGCTTGATTTTTTACTAGGAATTTGTTTCGTGTATTTTTATAGAATTTGAAATAGGATTTTCATTTATTTGTTTCATCTTATGTCCTTTAAATCGTATTTTTTCTAAATGTCTTTTGCATTGAATAAATACACAAAATCATAATTATAAAAAAGATAAAGTATATCGTATCAAGCTGTAAATCTATCCAAATGGCTTTGATTATATTATTAAATACCATGACTATTATCTAAATATTTCAAAGCTATTGATACCAATGAAAAGCACCTTTTATAAAAATACTCGCAATGTAATTTGTTTTTAATCGGAGTTATCATTTTTTCATGATGTCTTATTTGAAAATTATTTCCTATTTTTGACAATATTTCAAATTCATCTGTAAATATTGTTATAAATTCTTCTTCGTTAAAGCTTATTTGATTTATCAACTTATTTGCACTTTTACTTTTTTCCGAGCGTTTATCATCATAATCTGCATAATATGTTTTTAATCTTTCAAAAACAGCCCAAATTTGCTGAGTTGCCAACCAAATTTCACCTTTTTCATATAATTCATTTGATTTATCAACTAAAACCTTTAAGCCATTTTCTTTTATTTCAATTTCACTTAGCTTTAAAGGCGGTTCAATATTTGCCACTATTAAATTATTTTCAAATTTATAAGGTATATCAAATCTCTTAAACTGCATATTAATGTGTTCTGTAAAGCTGTCGTTCTTTTTCAGATTATGAAAAATTTCAATAACATCAAACAACTTAAGCTTTTCGCAATTTAAAATAAAATCTTCTAAATTTTTTGCTATTTTTATAATACCATTAGAGTAATATTCTAATTTATGAAATAATAAAATTTCTTCTTCTAACAACGAAATATAATCGTAATAAGAGTTATAACCAAACTCATCTTGTTTGTAAAAATTGCTATTATAACTATTCAATATTTGAAAAACTTGTTCTCTAAATTTTTTACCTAATGTTTCTTCAATTTTTTTATATCTAAACGAATAAGGTTTGAAAATTTGATCATTTTCTATATATATTTTCCAATCGTAAACATTTCTACCGGACATTACTTCGCTTATATAAAATTCATATCCATCTTTTTTAAGCAAGTCATTAATTTTTCTAAAATTATTTTCCAATCACTTTCTTCTTTTCTTATCTCAGGATGAAAAAACTTACACAGAAAACCAAGATATTCACTATCGTTGCATAAGCCTAAAGTGTCATCTTTTAAATAAAAAAATCTTTCATAATTATTGTTTGTAATATAATTTTTAATAAATTCTTCTTTAAGATTTGGGTAATTAACCTTACTTGGCATATTTTCTAAATCAAAATTTTGTAATAAAAAATCAATTTCATCTTCTTCAAAATCATAATGATATATCCCATAATCACGATAACCATCTTTAAAAAGTTTAAAAATTTCTCTTTTTGTAATTTTTGTAATTTTTTTCATTTTTATCCTTATTTTGAAATATTTTACATATTATCCTATCTTTTATTTGATAAAACCTAATGTAAATAATATTATAGTTAGAATATAATTTTTATTAAACTTAGCCAATTTAAAACACTAAAATACAAAAAAATATTTCGTGTATTTTAAAAGAATTTAAAATAAGAATTTCATTTGAAAATAAATATTTATAATCTAGTAAATTTAGCTTACTTGGATTTTATTTATACTCTAAAACATATTATTCGTATCAAACAATATATTTACATTATTTATTGCTAAGCACAATTTTTTTAATTTATATATTCGCCGATTTTTATTAGTAGTGTATAAATTTCCTTGATAAATACCAAAACAACCATATATAAAATAGCTACTTTTATTGATTTTACTAAAATTACAATTCACAAAATAACACCTAAAACTATTTTGTCATTTTCATACTATTCTTCAATATTTAAATACTCTATTAAATCCTTATAATTATTTAAATAATATTCAGCACTTGCTCTTGGCTCACTTGAACTTATAAAAACTTTTTTAATAGTTTTATTTTTAAGCATTTTTTCATTCTCACTAACAAAAACAGCGCAATCACCTAAAAATTTCCTTAACAAATCTTGACCTATTTGGCTTTTGTGATTTTTGCACTGAATTAATACACATTCATTTTCTTTATAACAAACCAAATCTATCCCGCCATCGTTTTTACCATTTATAAAGCCGTGTGGAAAGACCTTGTAACCTTGCTCTTCGTAATACTTTTTAATTTTTAATTCATATAATCTGCCCTTTTTTTCATTTTCGCTTTCTGCTTTGTAGATTATAGATTTTGTTATTTTGTGATAATTTGGCATTTTACTGCTTAAAATTTCACTAAATTTATACTTATTAACAACTTTCAAAATCGCTTCATCAAGCTCTTTTTCATAAGCTTTTAAAATATCTTCATAATTAGAATTTAATTCTTCTTGTTTTTTAAATTCTATGCTATTTTTGATAGCAAAATATCTTTTTTTAGCATTATTATCACTCATTTTTGCTCCTTAATTTTCACAACTATTAAAAAATATTTGAAATTTAGAATAAATATTATTATAAATTAATATAATCACAAATCTTAAGGGGGAAATTATGAAAAAACTTATATTAATATTATTTTACCTTTCTACAATATTTGCAAATAGCGTCCCGCAAACTCCAGCCAACAAAATACAAGATAAGCATTTAATCATAAAAGCTCACGATAATAAAACTTTTTGTCTAGCTCCAAGACAAGTGCATGATAGGGTCATAATCGGTATGCTAGATTGCAAACAAGCAGTAGATACGAGATATGATTTATACAAAAGACTTGCTTTTAAATATAAAGACAATTGGCTATGTGCAAGTCTTAGCGATAGGTTTAAAAGTGGACAAACCAAACAAGATTTCTTTGAATTAAAACCTTGTGTTTTAAACGATAAATCTCAATGGTTTAGCATAACAGATACCTTTAGCTTGCCAGCTTATATTGATGTAGAAGTAAAAGAAAGCGAATATAATTTACTAGCTACAAAAAACAAAAACGCCAATAAAATAACCATAGATAATAGCGAAATGAAGCAGTGGCTACAAGCAGTTCCACCGCCTATTAATTACGCTCTTAAAACTTCTATATATTTTCGTTCAAAATCAAATAATAAATTAGAACTATTTTATATTACAAAAAATGGGGCTTCAAAAACACCATTTAATTTTTATTACGATATTACAAGTGGTAAAATAGCTCTTTTTAACCCTAGCAGTGGGACTTTTGAGTGCCTTGAAACTAATCTTAGCAATCAAGACGCTAGTTTTTTAAAGTTTTCTAAATGTAATTTTTACGGATTTGAAAATAGATTTTATTGGAATTTAAATTTATTTGAAAATTCTTATATATTAGATATTAATAAAAATATTTTAGATGTTTCAAGGGGCAGTGAATTAGGAAAATTATTTATAAGTGATATAAATTATTATAAAACCCATTTATCTCCTAGCGTTTTATTAGATGGTAAATTATCATTTGACTTTAGCGTTTATGAATTAAGGAATTTTAACGCAAGAAATTTAGGACTTTTCTCTAGCCATTGTGGTGCAGAAAGAAGAACAAAACGAGAAGTTATATCAAATAGCTTAGCTAATTTTGACCCTTTACAAGCAAATTGGAAAGCACGATTATTAAGCATTGCAAGGACTACTGATAGCAGCACTGATGCTAGTGGGATTTGTGGAATTTGTATGCTACATACTTATGAAATAGTTTCTTTACTAACTCAAGTATATCCACATAGTCCTATATTAAATTATAGTTCTACTGGATATTTATTTGATTATATGGACAATGTATCTCCATTTACTACATTTGCTAGAAGAAACCCTGCTATGTATAATTTAATGGGTGAAACACTTGAGTTATGGGGACAACAATTGGCTTTAGGTGAAGGACTATATTCAAGGGGTATTAGGGCGATTTGGGCTTTAACTAGCAGTATTTTGCCAAGACAAGAATGGAGCCTTAGCACTATCACAACTCAAGATAATTTAAGAGCTCAATTAAGGGGTATTTTAAATTCTTCTGCTGGTTCTTTATATATTGCATTAATGAGTTTAGATAACGGCAGAGCACACGCAGTTCCTATCATCATTACAAACAACGGAGCAGTAGTAATCCCAACAAATGCTCAAAATATAAGCGAAGAAGATTTTACAAGCTTTATAGCACCTACACACGATGAGCGTACTTTATTAAGAAACCTATCTGCTAATAATAGATACAACATACAAGCCATTAGCTTAATTGGTTTAGCTGGTAATAGAGATAATATATTTGAAGAATATTTAAATCAATTTGATTGCACTGGTGGTGGTGATTTTAGACGAGGAAATGGACATATACTAAATCCTAATCACGCTGATACTTGTGATAATGATAGATGTGATTTGATGGAGATTGAGCATAATTTTTAAGAATTTAAATCGCTAATTTTTGGCGATTTAAATCAAAATATTTTAGCTCTTTTAATATAAATTAATTGCTAAGAATTTAATCCTTAAATAACAACTCTAAAACCTTTGCAATAATTGCTAAAAAAATTAAGAATATAAAAACTACAAGTAAAAGTCTAAAAACACCTAAGCCAAAAAATAAAAGTAAAGCTAAGATAAATAAAAGTCCTAAAATCCACATATAAACTCCTTTTTAATTTCGTATATCTTAGCAAAAGTAAAGTCCTGATTATGTCTATATAAAAAGATTTTAATAAATTTAAAATACAAATTTTGATTTACAACTTTATAGTTATTCTTTAAAATACAGCGAAATTTTTGGAATTTAAAATAGGAATTTCAAATAAAATTCCTAAATCAATTTCTTGAATTAGGAATTATTATATTTAACATAATATTCACAAATTCTAGCAACAGCTACAAGTATTAAAAAGCTTATCAAAATCAGCAACAAATAATTACAAATAAAAATTAATTTTAACAAAATAATAATAGCTAAAAAATCGATAAGCTTTAATCTACATATTCTTAATATAGGAAGTTTAGAGCAAGTAAAAATTTCGTTTTTAAACCTTACATTATCTAAGTTAAATTTCATTTCTTTTTTTAATCTTTTGCAGCCATAAAACATATAATCCATATCAACTACATTGCTTGTATCAAAATCTAGCGAATGATTAAATCTTAAACATTCATAAAACATATAACTCATATTGGTTACATTGCTTGTATTCCAAGTATTAATCCCCTTGTAATTCTTTCGTTTGCTATAGCAAAACAAATAGCTCATATCATTAATTTCACTTGTATCGATTTGGTTTAGACTAATGCTATCGGTATAAACTAAGGCTTTTAATTCTGCTTTGTTTTTTGGCTTTAGCTTAGCATTTTCTTGCTTTATCCATTTGTTTTTCAATATTAATTTGCTAATGCCTTTTAGATAATAAAAATTTTTTATGATTGTGTCCTTATCAAATGCTACTAAATTACCGACATTCATATTATCACAACCAAAAAGCATATTATTCATATATGTGTTTTTGCCTATTTTAAATCTTAGGAATTTATTAAATTTCTTGCAATTTTCAAACATACTTCCCATATCAGTTACATTGCTAGTATCAAAAACAACAGCTTGATTGAAACTTTTGCAATTTTCAAACATACCATTCATATACACTACATTAGAAGTATTAAATTTTAAAGTTTGATTAAAATTTTTGCATCTACTAAACATTCGACTCATATTTGTTACATTACTAGTATTAAAATCTAAAGCCTTATTAAATTTATAACAATCGCTAAACATAGAAGACATATCAACTACATTAGAAGTATTAAATTTTAGGTTTTGATTGAATTTTTCACAAAAACTAAACATTCGACTCATATTTGTTACATTACTAGTATTAAAATCTAAGGCTTGGTTGAAATCTCTACAACTTAAAAACATACCACTCATATTAGTTACATTACTTGTATCCCACTCATTTATCCCGCTAAAGTCTTTTCTATCGCTACCTGCAAAAAGCTCTCTCATATCAGTAATCAAACTCGTGTCAATATCACCTAGATAAATACTCTCATCTCTTACTAGCTTTTTTAATTCTTCTTTTGTAGTTGGCTTATACTTTATATGTTTAGTATTAAATATTAAATCTTTAATTTTTATCATAACTATAAGTATTGTAAATACTACAAAAAGAAAACATATAAAAATAAATAAAGCTAAAATTAAAATAAATAAAATCAATAACGCCATACCTAAACTCCTTTTTAATTTCGTATATCTTAGCAAAAGTAAAGTCCTGATTATGTCTATATAAAAAGATTTTAATAAATTTAAAATATAAATTTTGATTTATAACTTTATAATTATTCTTTAAAATGCAGCGAAATTTTTGGAATTTAAAAAAGGAATTTCATTTGAAACTCCCATTTGAAATTCTTAGATTTATTCGTTTTCTTCACAAAATTTCTTATAAAACTCCGGCAAGTGTTCTAAACTCTTACAACCTGCAAACATATTGTTCATATTAGCTACCTTACTTGTATCCCAAGTATTTATTCCGCTAAAATCTGTCCTTTTACTATCAAATATAGTAAATAAATAACTCATATCTGTGATTAAACTTGTATCAATCTTATCTAGTTTAATATCATCAGTATAAACTAATGCCCTTAACTCAGCTTTGTTTTTTGGTTTAAATTTGCCATTTTTCATATCTATCCACTTATTTTTAGCAATAAACTTTGGAAGTTTTGCTAAATAATAAAAGTTTTCAATAATCTCATCTTTACTGAAACTTTTTAGATTTTTAGGATGCAAATTGATACAATCTTTAAACATATTATTCATATGCTTTACATTTGTCATATCAAACTCAATTGCTTGATTAAAGTTTATGCAACCTTCAAACATATTATTCATATTAGTTACTTTACTTGTATTCCACTCTAACTTTTTGTTAAAAAACATACAATTATAAAACACACTATCCATATTAACTACATTGCTTGTATCCCACTTTTCTATACCACTAAAATCATCCCTAAAAATACCTAGAAAAAGATAGCTCATATCTGTAATAAGACTTGTATCAATGTCTCCTAAATAAACACTATCATCATATAATATCTTTTCTAGTTGTTTTTTGTTTTTTGGCTTGTATTGCTTTTGATTATTTGAGTTTTTTCTTTTTATATTTTTGAAAAATAAGCGTGTAGAGTTAAAGCGATTATAAATTCCCATTACTATCTTAAAAAATCCTAAAGCTTGTTTTGGATACAAAACTGCAATACATTCTAAATCACCTACACAAAGCCTTTTTATAGCTAGAATAAGCTTTCTAAATGATGAGTGATTTACGCAAAGTAGCTCGTGTATATACTCATCATCAAACATAAAATCAATATAAATAGCACTACTCATATTAAAATTTACTTTTTGTTTGAAGTTTTTACAACCATAAAACATTTGCTCAAAATTAATTACTTTTTTTGTATCAAAATTTAGCGGTTGGTTAAAGTTTTCGCAATATACAAACATACTTTTCATACTAGTTACATTTTTGGTGTTAAATTTTAAATGTTGATTAAAGTTTTTACATCCATAAAACATTTGCTCAAAATTAATTACTTTTTTAGTGTTAAAGCTTACAGATTTATTAAAGCTTTCGCACTTAAAAAACATAGAACTCATATCTTTTACTTTTAAGGTATTAAAATCTAAGCTTTGATTAAAATTTTCGCAACCACTAAACATATTATTCATATTAGTTACATTAGAAGTATCAAATGTTAAAGCTTGATTGAAGTTCCTGCAATCATTAAACATACCACTCATATCAGTTACATTGCTGGTATCCCACTCATTTATACCGCTGAAATCTTTTCTATCACTCCAATAAAAAAGCTCACTCATATCAGTAATCAAGCTCGTATCAATATCGCCTAGATGAATACTCTCATCTCTTACTAGTTCTTGTAATTCTTCTTTTGTAGTTGGTTTGTATTTTTTCATCTCTAATCCTTAAATATTAATTCAATAATCTTGCCAATAATTGCAAGTATAATAAGCCCTATAAAAATCAAAAGCAAAAGCCTAAAAACTCCTAAGCCAAAATAAAAGCAAAGCTAAGATAAACAAAAGTCCTAAAAGCCACATATAAACTCCTTTTTAAGTTTTGCTTATCTTAGCAAAAGTAAAGTCCTGATTGTGTCTATATAAAAAGAATTTAAAATATGAATTAGGATTTTTTAATCCTTAAAATACATCAGATTTTTTTGGAATTTGAAAAAAGGAATTTCAAATGAAATTCCTAATTCAAATTCTTAGAATTACCCTTCGTTTTCTTTACAAATTTCTTATAAAACTCCGGCAAATGCTCTAAGCTATCACAAGATTCAAACATATTGTTCATATTTGCTACCTTGCTAGTGTCAAAATCAAACTTTTGGTTAAAATTACTACAACCAAAAAACATACAGCCCATATTTATTACATTTTTAGTATCAAATTTAAGTGTTTTATCAAAACTACTACATTCATAAAACATACTGCTCATATTTGTTACATTACTAGTATTAAAGCTAAGGTATTGATTGAAATTCTCACATCCATTAAACATCATACTCATATTTGTTACATTTTTAGTATCAAACCATAAAGGTATATTTAATTTTTTACATAATGCAAACATAGAACTCATATCAGTTACATTGCTTGTATCCCAAGTATTTATCCCAGAAAAATCCCTTCTAAGACTACCTACAAATAATCCACTCATATCAGTAATCAAACTAGTATCTATCTCATCAAGCCTAAGCACATCGGAATAAACCAATCGTTTTAGCTCTTCTTTGTTTTTAGGTTTAAAATTAGCATTTATATCTTTGTTTTTAAGGTGATTTAAAACAAGCTTCATAGCAGGTTCACAATCATAAAAATCTTCATATAATTCATTCAAGCTAAAATCTTTAAAAAAACTTGAATTCATTTCATAACAACCTTTAAATATGCTTTCTAATTCATAAACATTACTTATATCAAAATCAAAAACTTGATTTAGTTTTTCGCAACCCTCAAACATAGAATTCATACTCTCAACATTTTCAGTATTAAAGTTCAAAGGTTGATTAAAATTTACACAACCTTCAAACATAGAACTCATATTAGTTACATTTGAAGTATCAAATACTAGGGCTTGGTTGAAATTATTACAACCATAAAACATAAAGCACATATCATCTACATTGCTAGTATCCCACTCATTTATACCACTAAAATCAGCTCTTAAACTATTATAAAAAAGCTCACTCATATCGGTTATAAGGCTCGTATCAATATCGCCTAGATAAATACTCTCATCTCTTACTAGCTCAAGTAATTCTTCTTTTGTAGTTGGTTTGTATTTTTTCATAAAATCTCCTTTAAATTAAAGCCTAAGCGGCTCATCGCTTAACATAAAATCATCAAATTCTTTCTGAGTTTTAAACAAATCATTCACTCCATAAGCATCTGCAAGTTTTATCAAAGCTTCATCAGCTTTTGCGTAATCATTATTAGCCATAGCACTGCTAATCTCAGCAAAACTTAGCTCACTAATATCTTTTAGATTGCTTATGTATTCATTTGTAAAGCTTTCTAAATGAAGTCTATTTTCTATCATTTTTGGCATTATTTCTTGATATAAAGCTTCTATTTCTTCTCTTCTTGCTTTAGCCATTTTTGCACTTGCGCAAATTGCTAAAAAGCCATTAATAGCTAAATCCAAACTTTGAGAAAATACGACAACTCCAACCGAACAAACCAAAATAGAAATCCCAGTAGCTAAAACATTACCTACATAAACGCTAAGTTCCCTTTCAAGTGCAAAACCAAATGCAACCATGATAGCCGAAAACAAGCTCTTTAAAATTGTTCTAATAAGTTGTGAGAAGCTTTTAATCTCACCTTTTATAAATTGCCAAATAGCATTAAATATTGATTTGGCACTATTTCTAAGGCTTGTCCACATAGCCCTTAGATTACCACCAATATTTTTTAAACACTGAGCAGCAAGTCCTACAATAGTATCAATTAATCCAAAACTAGCACCCCTACCAAAACTCTCACTTCCTTTTACAAAAACTTGTTTTAAAAGCCTTTGTAGTCTTATTAAAAAATCTTCGTGGTTATTGTGCAAATACTCATCTCTTAATTCCCATACAACTCCACTTGCAAAAGTGCTTAAAACAACTGTCCCTGCATCGCTTAAACCTGTTTGAGCTATATTTATACCTGCTTGTTTTGCTTGTTCTATATATACATTTTTTAAAGCGATTTTTCCATCAGTGTTGATTTTTTGTCCGTTTTCTTGAATTTCGCCTTTTATGTAGCCTGATTTAGCTCTATCACTACCCTTTTCAAGTTGTTTAAATTTCGTTTCTTTTTCATCTAATTGCTTTTGAATTATTGCTTTTTTATCGTCTGGTGCATTATCTAGATTTTGTCTTATTTGCTTAATTTCATTCTCTGCTCTTTCATAAGTATCGCTATCTACCCTAACTTTAACTCCAGCTTCAAAATACTTATCATAAGTTTTAGAAAAAATACTATCACTAACAGCCTTTAATTGCTCTTCTTTAACTACATTGCCATTTTTATCAACCCCTACTACATCTACTAAAGTATGATTTGTCTTAGCATAAACATCTAGTTTTGGATTAGTTGCTATTCTTTTGATTTCTTCATCGCTAAAATTAGAAGTAACCATTGATTTTTTTAAATCATTATTTGTATTAAAATCTTTATTTTCATATACTTGTTTTATCTCTTTAAGCTCATCTGTTGTATAAGCTCTAGTATCATTTTTATTATAAGCATTTTTAATATTTTGCTTACCTACTTCATAAGCTTCAAACATCTGTCCAAAACCATTTGGATTGCTTCCATGTTGTTTTACTGCTTTTTGCATACTTGTAGTAAGCTTTGAACTTTCCATATAAGCACCATAAGAATCAACATTAAAAATATTTAGTCCAAATCTAGCAAGACTTTGAGTGCCTAACTCTTCTATTAGCTCATCAAAAAATAAATTTTGCGTCATTTTAACTCCTTTAAAAAAGGTGGCAAAAGCCACCTAAAAATTTATTTATTCATAATGCTTGCTGCGAACTCTTGAGAACTTAAAATAGCAGCTTTAAACTCACTTGCAATCTTGCCATCTTTACTCAACACATTCACTTTACAAATTCCACTCATTACTTTTACAATATTTACAATGTATTTCATAAACGATTTTTCGCCATTTGAATATGTAGAATAATCATGATTGCCTTCAACCATTGCTCTAAACTTAGCTAAGTCTTTTACAAGTAAAACATCAAGTTTTTCTATTTCTCTAATAGCTTCATTAACGATAGTTGATATTGAATTAGTTGCTATTCTTGCTGTATCCATTTCTTCTTTTGCTACATTTGCTTTTGTAAGATTGCTTCTAGCATCATCTAGTGCTTTTTCACCTGCTTTTGAGTATAAAAATCCACCTAGTGCTAAAACAGGAGCTGCAACGATGCCGCCAAGCACAGCCATTCCACCTGCCATACCAAATCCACCTGCAGCTAAACTTCCACCACCAAGCCAAGCTAGAGTTGCATTAGTTGCTGCTGCACCACCTAGGGTTGAAATTGCTGTTCCAGTTGATGCACTTGCAAGAAGTCCAACACTTCCATAAGCTCCGATACCAGCTAATGCACCAGCTCCAAGTGATGCTATACCACCACCTGCAAGCTCTGCAAAACTAATAACACTTTCTTTAGTAAATGCAATAAATTCTTTAATGTCAAAACTCAAATCATCTTGTGAGAAATCACTCTCTTCAATGTTTTTAATCTGTGAATATATATCAATAAATTCACTAAAAGAATGCTCGTGAATATGTATTTTTGCTAAACCTAAATTTTCTAAAGCTTTATTTGCTTGGTCTCTTGATTTTTCTAATTTACTTTTAGCATCATCAAAAATACCTTGCGCTTTAGAATTTATATTCTCAGCTTCTTTTTTATCGCAATGTCCATCATAAGCTTTTTTTGCTCCAAAAGCACCTGCTGCTACTGCTATACCACCTAAAATAAAAGGAATTGGCATTTTAAATCTCCTTAATTAAATTAATTTTATATTTTTTATCTACTTTAAATTTATCTTGTAAAGCATTGCAGACTTTTATATTCTCGTTGTAATATTTAGCCTTACTCATATACTTTTTAAGAAACCTTTCGTAATATTCATCAACCCTACAAACCATAGGACGATTTTCATAAATCCTGCATGTATTATCATCTGCTAGGTGCATACAAACACCATTTAAATTAAATTCTTCTAGTTCTTTTACTCCGTTAATACTTTTGCAGCATAAGCCACATGCAGTGCATGGAAAATTATCTAACATTGCTAAGTTCCTTTGAATGTAAATGAGAAGTTTTGAATAAAATTAATGAAGTTAAGTGATTTTAGTTTTTGTAAAATCCCCCCCCATAAGAGAAAATATAGCTTTCATTTATTCTCCTTTCTTGTAATTTTTCGCATTATAGCATATGAGTTGTCAAAATTCTGTCCATATAAAAAATATTTAAAATATTATTAATAAAAATATTGATTTTAAAAGCTTAAACTAAAAACAAAATATAATACTAATTACTGCAAATAAAAAAATATTTTATCTTACTTTAACTATTTGTATTACATATTATTGTATTGACTATAATAAATTTCTAGGTTATAAAAATAAAAAGATGAATGTATTAAAATAAAATTATATAAATTAAAAAAGGGATTAATAAATATGAAAAATAAATTTCATATGAGCTTAGAATACAACATATGTTTAGCAAAAAGAAATATCGTAGATAATATCTATAAAAGTGCGAGACTTGAGGGCATTAATGTAACTTTTCCACAAGTAGAAGCCATTTATAACGGTGTAAATATAAGTAGCTTAAAGGTGGATGATATTGTAGCTATTAACAACCTTAAATATGCTTGGTATGTTCTTTTTGATACTATAAGTTATCCTGAAGTTGATTTTGCTTATATTTGTAAAATGAACAAGACTATAGGTGCAAATTTAATCTATCAATCAGGCTATATAAGAAAATTTGATGTAGCTATAGGTGGAACAACTTATAAACCTAAAATGCCACATAAAGAAGAAATTATAGAAGAATTAAACGAAATACAAAAAATCGCAAATGCTACACAAAGAGCAATAACATTAATGTTATATCTAATGAGAAGACAAATATTTAGCGATGGCAACAAACGAACGGCAATTCTATGTGCTAACAAGGTCTTGATTAGCAATGGAGCTGGTTTGGTAAATATTCCAGTCGGATTAATTAACGAGTTTAAAGAAAAATTAATTAAATATTATGAAACAAATGAAATGAAAGATATTGTGGATTTTACTTATAAAAATTGTATTGATGGATTTAATAGCGTAGAGCCTAGTATTGAAGAAAAGCTTGAGAGTGAAAAAAATGATGAAATGTTTAATCAATACATAGCAAAATCTTATAAAAATAAATTGTTTTAAAGAATATGAGCTTTATTTTAAAAGCTAATATTTATACTTTTAATCTATTTGATTAAAAACAAAATTACCTAATAATTAAATATATTGCTATTACAATAAGGGTAATTAATAGCTTTATGTTTTTATTGTTTTCTTTAAATTTAGCTAAATAATTTAAAATTCTTAATTAAGTGAGCTATAAAACAAATACTTGATTTAGCAGAGTAAAAAACACTTGCAAAAACACCCCCCCCCACACTAAAAACTCATATCCTAATTATGTTTTATATGCGTAATAAATACTTTTATATAATCAATAAATCTAATTAATTTAATTACTTACTAAGCTTAGGTATTAAATACTCTAAAGTATTTAATTCAGTTTAATTTTTATTACTTTAAATCACTAATTAAACTTAGCATAAAAACATTTTAGTATTAATTACTTATCTTCTAAAAACAATCTAAGCCCTAATTACTGCAAAAGAATTTAAATCCAAATTTTAAATTTTTAAAAACTTAGACACTTCGTTTTTTAAAAACTCCATTTTACATAAACTTCGTTTTAAATAAACTTTATTTGATATAAACTTTGCTATACATAAACCTAGTTTTAAAAACTTCTTTTACAGACATTTCGTTTTTTAAAAACTTTGTTTTTTAAAAA
This sequence comes from Campylobacter sp. RM12654, assembly GCF_020137585.1. Taxonomy (NCBI): domain Bacteria; kingdom Pseudomonadati; phylum Campylobacterota; class Epsilonproteobacteria; order Campylobacterales; family Campylobacteraceae; genus Campylobacter; species Campylobacter sp. RM12654. Next base: position 55 of record NZ_JACGAR010000006.1, on the reverse strand, counting down.
CTTCGTTTTAAATAAACTCTATTTAAATAAACCTAATTTTATAAACACCTCATTT